>SCQZ01000460.1 GCA_004299665.1 Jatrophihabitans sp. | reverse complement strand
TGCCTTCTCGGCCGGTGCCTTCGCCGCCGTTCTCCCGGCCGGCGCGTTCGGCTCCGGCGGCACCGGGTCCGCACCGGCAGGGGCGGTGCCCGCGGCGGCCGCAGCGACGCCGAGCGTCACCCGCCGCTCCAACCGCTCCAGGCGCTGCAGCAGCGCGGCGGAGTCGGTGGCGGCATCGGGCAGTTGCATACGCGCGCACAGCAGTTCCAGGACCAGCCGCGGCGCGGTGGAGCCGCGCATCTCCAGCAGCGCGGTGTGCACGATCTCGGCGAACCGGGTGACCGTGGCCGGACCGAGTCGCATCGCCTGGTCGGTCATCCGGTTCACCTGGTCGCCCGGGGCGGACACCAGGCCGCGGTCGGCGGCGTCCGGCACGGCGTCCAGGACCAGCAGGTCCCGGAACCGGTCGAGCAGGTCCGAGGCGAACCGGCGCGGATCGTGCCCGGCATCCACGACCCGGTCGACCGTCGCGTACACGGCCGCGTGGTCGCCGGCGGCCAGCGCGTCGACCATCTCGTCGAGCAGCGCCGAGTCCGTCACGCCCAGCAGCGCGACCGCCCGGGCGTAGGTGACGCCCTCCGGCCCGGCACCGGCGAGCAGTTGGTCCAGGATCGACAGCGAGTCGCGGGCCGAACCGCCGCCGGCACGCACGACGAGCGGCAGCACCGCCGGCTCGACCGCGATGCCCTCCGCGGCGCAGATCTGCTCCAGGTGCGCGCGCAGCGTCTGCGGCGGGATCAGCCGGAACGGGTAGTGGTGGGTGCGCGACCGGATGGTGGTCAGCACCTTGTCCGGCTCGGTGGTCGCGAAGACGAAGACGAGGAAGTCCGGCGGCTCCTCGACGAGCTTGAGCAGGGCGTTGAAGCCCTGCGCCGTGACCATGTGCGCCTCGTCGATGATGTAGACCTTGTACCGGTCGCGCACCGGGGCGAAGAAGGCCCGCTCGCGCAAGTCCCGGGCGTCGTCGACCCCGCCGTGGGAGGCGGCGTCGATCTCGATGACGTCGATCGACCCGGGGCCGTTCGGCGCCAGCTCGACGCACGAGTCGCACACCCCGCACGGGTCCGGCGTCGGGCCCTGCGCGCAGTTCAGCGAGCGGGCCAGGATGCGCGCGCTGGAGGTCTTGCCGCAGCCGCGCGGGCCGCTGAACAGGTAGGCGTGGTTGATCCGGCCGGCGGCGAGCGCGGCGCGCAGCGGCTCGGTGACGTGCTCCTGGCCGATGACCTCGGCGAAGGTGGCCGAGCGGTACTTGCGATACAGCGCCAAGTGTCCCGCCACGTGCACGACCCTAACGGGCGGGCCGGACACCCGGCGACGGAGAGGGACCCCCCGCACACCCGCCAGAGCCTGCTTATCCTTGCTGCCTTCCGGCCCTGGGGAGGTTCGCAGGGTGAGCGCCGCGCGGGGGGTCGGCGGCCGAGTCTACCGGCTGGCTATCCTGTGCGGCGGAGGATTCGCATAGTGGCCTAGTGCGCACGATTGGAAATCGTGTTGGGGTAACACCCTCGCGGGTTCAAATCCCGCATCCTCCGCCAGAGTGCTGCTACCTGAACCCTGATTCTGGGCAGCCGAACCGGTGAAAGTCGGTTTGAGTGGCGCCAGCACACGGCTGTGGATGACGGCGGTGTCAGGTTCCGGATGCCGCCGTCTTCACGTCGGTATGTCTGTCCCGACTTCCGCAGATGGTGGGCATGCGCTTGCGCTGAAGCCCCCGTGTTTGCTGGGCTGGATGGGGTTGGCCATGATCAGGGCGTGTTACTACGAGCCAGCGGCTTGCCGAG
>SCQZ01000459.1 GCA_004299665.1 Jatrophihabitans sp. | reverse complement strand
CTCGCTGCGCGCGACGAGGCGGTACGCCTCGAGGATCTGCTTGTCGGTGACGGCGTCGATCAGGCCGCCGGATTCGTCCCGCGCCTCCTCCGCCGAGTGCCACGATGCCGGGTTGCCTATCCGGATCGCGGTCGCGACCGTCATGGGCGCGAGCACCGGGGCGCCACCCACGATCGGAGCGGAGCCCGCGGCCTGGAACCCGAACATCCTCGGGGTCGTCGCGACGATCGCGTCGGCGGCGTACTCGCGATAGCCCTTCCAGTAGGCGGTGATGTTGCCCGCGTTGCCGACCGGGATGCAGTGCACGTCCGGCGCGCGGCCGAGCGCCTCGCAGATCTCGAACGCGGCGGTCTTCTGCCCCTCGATCCGGTTCGGGTTGACCGAGTTCACCAGGGCCACCGGGTAGTCGACGGCGAGCTTGCGTGCCAGTTCCAGGCAGTCGTCGAAGTTGCCGTCGACCTGCAGCAGTCGGGCGCCGTGCACGAGCGCCTGCGCCATCTTGCCCAGCGCGATCTTGCCCTGCGGCACCAGCACGGCACAGGTCATGCCGGCCCGCACGGCGTACGCGGCCGCGCTGGCGGAGGTGTTGCCCGTGGAGGCGCAGATCACCGCCTTGGCGCCCTGCTCCGCGGCCTTGGAGATCGCGACGGTCATCCCGCGATCCTTGAACGACCCGGTCGGGTTGGCCCCCTCCACCTTCAGGTACACCTCGCAGCCGGTGCGGCGCGACAGTTCCGGAGCGGGCACCAGGGGCGTCCCGCCCTCGAACAAGGTGATGACCGGGGTGTGCTCGCCGACGGGCAGCCGATCGCGGTACGCGCGGATCACGCCGGGCCACGGCGCGTACCGACCCCCGCCGTGCTCAGTCACTGGCCATCCCCTCGACCCGCATCACGCTCGCCGCGTGCCGCACGAACGCCATCGTCGACAACTGCCGCACGGTCCGTGACAGGGCTGCGTCCGGCGCGGCGTGGGTGACCAGGACCAGCGTGGCCGCGTCATCGCGGCCCTCCTGGCGCACCGTCTGGATGCTCACGCCGTTCTCGGCGAAGGCGCCGGCGACGGCCGCCAGCACGCCAGGCTGGTCGGCGACGTCGAGGGCGACGTGGTAGCGGGTCGACACCTCGCCCATCGGGCGCACCGGCAGGTCGGCGTAGGCGCTCTCGCCGCTGCCACGGCTGCCGTTGATGCGGTTGCGCGCGACCGCGACCAGGTCACCGAGGACCGCGCTCGCCGTGGGCGCCCCGCCGGCGCCACGCCCGTAGAACATCAGCGATCCCGCGGCCTGCGCATCGACGAACACCGCGTTGAACGCGTCGCCGACGCCGGCGAGCGGATGGGTCGCCGGGATCATCGCCGGGTGGACGCGGACCGCGATCTGCTCGGAACCGGGCGGGCCGGTGCGCTCGCAGATCGCCAGCAGCTTGACGGTGCAGCCGATCGCCTTCGCGCTGGTGATGTCCGCGGCGGTGACGTTCCCGATCCCCTCGCGGTGCACGTCGTCCAGGGTGACGCGGGTGTGGAACGCCAGCCCGGCCAGGATGGCCGCCTTGGCCGCGGCGTCGAACCCGTCGACGTCGGCGGTCGGGTCCGCCTCGGCGTAGCCCAGCGCCGTCGCCTCGCCCAGTGCCTCCTCGAAGCCGGCGCCGGTGGCGTCCATGCGCGACAGGATGAAGTTCGTGGTGCCGTTCACGATGCCGATCACGCGGGTGATCCGGTCCCCGGCGAGGGACTCGCGCAGCGGCCGCAGCAGCGGGATCGCGCCCGCGACGGCGGCCTCGTAATAGATGTCCACCCCGGCGCGCGCCGCGGCGTCGTGCAGGGTCGCGCCGTCCTCCGCGAGCAGTGCCTTGTTGGCCGTGACGACGGACTTGCCGTGCCCCAGCGCGCTGAGCAGCAGCGACCGCGCCGGCTCGATGCCGCCCACGACCTCCACGACGATGTCGACGTCGTCGCGGGTGACCAGTTCCGGCGCGTCGGTGGTCAGCAGGCCGGCGTCGACCTCCGGGTGCCGGTTGGGCCGCCGTACGGCCACCCCGGCCAGTTCGAGGGGCATCCCGACCCGCGCGGCGAGGTCGTCCGCCTGCTCGCGCATGAGGCGCACCACCTGCGAGCCGACGACGCCACACCCCAGCAGCGCCACGCGCAGTGCGTCAGCCACGGTCGACCCCCGCGTCCAGGCGCAACAGGTCCTCGACGGTCTCTCGCCGCAGGATCACCGTGTCCGCCCCGTCGCGGACGGCGACGACGGGCGGGCGCGGGACGTGATTGTAGTTGCTGGCCATGCTGCGGCAGTACGCCCCGGTGGCCGCCACCGCCAGCAGGTCGCCGGGCCGCACGTCGCCGGGCAGCCACGCGTCCCGCACGACGATGTCACCGCTCTCGCAGTGCTTGCCGACGACCCGGCACAGCACGGCCGCGGCATCCGACTCCCGGCCGGCGAGCACACAGGTGTACTGCGCGTCGTACAGCGCGGTGCGGATGTTGTCGCTCATCCCCCCGTCGACGCTGACATAGGTGCGCACCATGCCGTGGTCCAGTTCGACCGGTTTGACGGTGCCGACCTCGTACACGGTGACCATGGCGGGCCCGACGATCGCGCGGCCCGGTTCGATCGCGATCCGCGGCACGGGCAGGCCGGCGCGGGCGCACTCCTGCGCGACGATGCCCACCAGCCGCTCGACAGTCTGGCGCGGCGGTTCGGGGTCGTCCCCCGCCACGTAGGCGATGCCGAAGCCGCCGCCGAGGTCGATCTCGGGGATCTCGATCCCGTGCAGGTCCCGGATGCGCGCCGCCAGCGAGACGACGCGGCCGGCCGCGACCTCGAAGCCGGCGGTGTCGAAGATCTGCGAACCGATGTGCGAGTGCAGGCCGGCCAGTTCCAGCGCCGGGGAGTCGAGCACGGCCGCGACCGCCTCCTCGGCGGCGCCGTCGCGCAGCGAGAAGCCGAACTTCTGGTCCTCGTGGGCGGTCGCGATGAACTCGTGGGTGTGCGCCTCGACGCCGACGGTGACCCGCACCAGCACCGGCTGGCGGATCCCCGCTGCCGAAGCCACGTCCGCCGCCCGGCGGATCTCCTCGAAGGAGTCCAGGACGACGCGGCCGACACCGGCCAGGACGGCGTGCTGCAACTCGCCGACGGCCTTGTTGTTGCCGTGCAGCGCGATGCGCTCGGGTGGGAACCCGGCGGCCCGCGCGACGGCGAGCTCCCCCCCGGTGCAGACGTCCAGACCCAGTCCCTCCTGGGCCACCCAGGTCGCGACGGTGGTGCACAGGAACGCCTTGCCCGCGTAGAACACGTCGACGCCGGCGGCCGCGGTGGCGAACGCCCGCGCCCGGGCACGCAGGTCCGCCTCGTCCAGGAACAGGGCCGGCGTACCGTGCCGGCCGACCAGGTCGGGCACCGCGGCGCCACCGAGGTGCAGCACGCCGCCGTCGCGGCAGGCCGTCACGGGCCAGATCGCGGGGTCGAGGGCGTTGGCGTCGGCCTGCGGCGGCGCGGGCGGCGGGTCCGGCAGCACGTCGGCATGGCGCGGCCCGGCGGGATGCGCGGAACGGGACACCGCTACATCCGCTCGGGAGCCGACACGCCGAGCAGTTCCAGCCCGTTGGCGAGCACGATGCGGGTCGCCTCGTTGAGCCAGGCGCGGGTGCGGTTCACGTCCTCGATCGGCTCGTCGCCCTTCGGCACGATGCGGCACTCGTCGTACCAGCGGTGGTAGTTGCCGGCGAGGTCCTCCAGGTAGCGGGCCACCCGGTGCGGCGAGCGCAGGTCGGCGGCGGCGGCAACCACCCGCGGGAACTCGCCGAGCGCGGTCAGCAGCGCCGCCTCGTGGGGGTTGTCGAGCAGTTCCGGGACGAAGGTGTCCAGCCCGATGCCGACCTGTTCGGCGTTGCGCCCGGCGTTGCAGGTGCGGGCATGGGCGTACTGCACGTAGTAGACCGGGTTGTCGTTGGACCGCTTGACCAGCACGTCCAGGTCGATGTCCAGCGTGGAGTCGATCGCGGACCGCACCAGCGAGTAGCGGGCGGCGTCCACGCCGACCGCGTCGACCAGGTCCTCCATGGTGATCACCGTGCCGGCGCGCTTGCTCATCCGCACCGGCTCGCCGTCCTTGACGAGGTTGACCATCTGGCCGATCAGCACCTCGACGGTGTCCGGGTCGTCACCGAATGCGGCCGCGGCGGCCTTGAGCCGCGCGATGTAGCCGTGGTGGTCCGCGCCGAGGAAGTAGATGCACAGGTCGAACCCGCGCGCCCGCTTGTCCCGCAGGTAGGCCAGGTCCCCCGCGATGTACGCCGGGTGGCCGTCGGACTTGATGACCACGCGATCCTTGTCGTCGCCGAACTCGGTCGAGCGCAACCACCAGGCGCCGTCGGCGAAGTAGAGGCTGCCCGATTCCTTGAGCTGCGCCACCGCCGCGGCCACCGCGCCCGAGGCGTGCAGCGAGTCCTCGTGGAAGTAGACGTCGAAGTCGACGCCGAAGTCGTGCAGCGACCGCTTGATCTCGGCGAACATCAACGCGACGCCCTCGCGGCGGAACGTCTCCTGCGCCTGATCGCGCGGTTCGCCGAGCACAGCGGGATCGGCGCCGACGATCTGGTGCGCGATCTCGTCGATGTAGCTGCCTCCGTAGCCGTCCTCGGGCGCGGGCTCGCCGTGGGCCCGCGCCAGCAGGGACCGCGCGAAACGGTCGATCTGGGCACCGTGGTCGTTGAAGTAGTACTCCCGTGTCACCGCGGCACCGCTCGCCTCGAGCGTGCGTGCCAGCGCGTCCCCGACGGCAGCCCAGCGGGTCCCGCCGAGGTGCACCGGGCCGGTCGGGTTGGCCGACACGAACTCCAGGTTGATCCGCCTGCCGGCGAGCCGGGACGAGTGGCCGTACCTGCCCGCGGCGCGGACGATGTCCCGAGCGAGTTCGCCGAGACTGCCCGCCGCCAGTGTGACGTTCAGGAAGCCGGGCCCGGCGACCTCGA
Source organism: Jatrophihabitans sp. (assembly GCA_004299665.1). GTDB lineage: Bacteria > Actinomycetota > Actinomycetes > Mycobacteriales > Jatrophihabitantaceae > FW021-bin43. The sequence goes on along the minus strand of SCQZ01000459.1, from coordinate 2,089 downwards.
CCCGGGCGATGCCCGGGGAGTGCTCCAGGCGCCGCGCGATCGCCGTCCCGATCTCGCGCGGCGGCCTGCCGGCGAGCTTGGCCAGGCGCATCGCGACGTTCGTCGCATAGTCGCCGTGCTCACGGCTCCGGGGCCGTTCCAGGTGGACCTCGGCCGGTACCTCGGCGACGAAGTCACCGCCCGCGACGCAGGCGCGCACCGCCGCGACGACGGCATCGGAGAGTTCGGCGGGGGTCACTGGACAATCGTAGTCGGGCCGACGCCGCCGATTCCCCGGACGGCGCGCACCGCAACCGCACAGGCTCGCCCACCTACACTGGCCGCCACCGCACCGCGTGCCCGCACGCGGACGACGAGAAGGCAGGTCGATGGCCCAGAGCAAGAAGCCGGCATCCGGCGCACGCAAGCCCGGCGCGGCGCGGCCCGGAACCTCCTCGCCGGCATCGGGCCGCCCGCCCGCGCGCAGGCCCGGCAAGTCGATCGTCAACCAGAAGCAGACCCCGTGGGCCCTGATCGTCACGAGCGTGGTCATCGTGATCTTCGCCGCCGGCATCGTTACCTACGCGCTGACCCGTGGCAAGTCGGCAGCCACCGACACGAACCGCTACACGCTGCCCGAACTCGCGGCGGCCAAGAAGATCCCCGGCCTGCTCTACAAGGTCGAGCCGAACCACACCCACGTCCCCGGTGTGATCACCTACAACACCTCGCCACCGACCGGCGGTGACCACAGCCAGTACTGGGCCGACTGCACCGGCACCGTCTATCCCGACCCGATCGCGAACGAGAACGCCGTGCACATGCTCGAGCACGGTGCCGTCTGGGTCACCTACCGGCCCGGCCTGCCCGCCGATCAACTGGCGACCCTGGAGAAGTACGTCAAGGGCCAGATGTGGTCGGCCATGAGCCCGTACCCCGGGTTGAAGGCCGCCATCTCGCTGCAGGTGTGGAACTACCAGTTGTTCGTGGACAACGCGAACGACCCGCGCATCTCCGATTTCATCGGCCTGCTGCGGCACAACGACCAGATCGTCCCGGAGCCGGGGGCGACCTGCTCGCAGCCCACCTTCATCCAGCACCCGAGCACCCCGGGGCACCCGCTGTGGGCCCCGGCGAGCGGCGCCTCCGGTGCGACGATGCCGTAGTCGCGCGACCCGGGGCGCGCGGCCGGGCTGCTAGGCTGGCGCGGTTCGGCGCCCCCGTAGCTCAGGGGATAGAGCACCGCCCTCCGGAGGCGGGAGCGCAGGTTCGAATCCTGCCGGGGGCACCACGCCGGGGGCACCACGCCGGGGGCACAGCAACCTGGCCCCACCCGCTGTCACCTTCCCGCCAGAGGTGGTGCGGAATCGACGCTGCGGCAGGACCATGTCCGGCGGGAAGGCGGCCATGGGCCCTTCGACTCTGCAGGGCCGGCCCGCGGGTTGCCCATCGTGGGGGTGTCGGTCCGGGTCGCGCGCGGATTCCGGCGCGGGGCCCGGTAATCACGAGGAGGGGAACATGCCGAAGGTGTCGAAGGGGACCGCCGCGTCCCACGTGGTCTTCCCGGGCTACCTGGACGAGTACGAGCAGGAGGTCGGGGGCTGGAGCGTCAGCATCGAGAGTTGCCTGACCGACCTCGACTACGCGCCGTTCTTCAAGGGGGCGCCGCAGGACCAGTGCCAGGCCCACCACGTGGGCTACGTGCTCAAGGGCAGGTTCGGGGTTCGCAGGGCCGACGGTGTCGAGGAGATGTTCGAGGCCGGTGACGCGTTCACGATCGAGCCCGGCCACATCCCGATCGCCTTCGCCGGATCGGAGTACGTGGCCTTCACGCCCAGCGACGAGGCGCGGGAGCAGGCGGCGGTGATGATGCCGAACGTCATGCGGTACGCCCAGGAGCACGGGATCGAGGTCCCGCCCGAGTTCCGGGCACCGGCACAGTAGCCCGACCGCGGCGACGGGGAGTGCGACCGGCGCGTCCCACGGCCCGTGGGACGCGCCGGTTGATCGGTGGCTCACAGGTCCTTCTGGAAGCGTCGGCACCGTGCAGACGGTGTTCGTGGTCGTGTTGATCGTGGTGGCCCTCGGATTCGACTTCACGAACGGCTTC
>SCQZ01000458.1 GCA_004299665.1 Jatrophihabitans sp. | reverse complement strand
CTGGCGGTTCCTCGCCGGGCTCGCCGCCATCGCCGGCGGCCCGACGTTCCTGGGTGCCGCGGTGGGGCACGGCTTCACCAGTGAGCCGGTCAGCGTCGTCTTCCTGACACTCGCGGCCGGATCCATGATCTTCGTCGTCGGACAGCTGTTCGCCGTCGCTGCCAAGGCGCGCCGGCCCGACCTGCTCGCCTACGGCCTGCTGCTGGGGTTGCTCGCCGGATTCGTCACCGACGCGATCGTCACCGCCGCCGGCGGCTGACCGAGCGTTCCCGACCGGCGCCCACCGGGCGGTGCGGCGGTCGCGCAGACTGCCCGCCGCGGCCGGAGCGGGTCGTCGAATCTTCGGCAATCTGCGTGAATACCGGTGCCGGCCCGTTGCCCCCGGGTGCGCACGCGATCACCGTGGCCACTGACACGAGGAGTGGACGCGATGATCAACGTCGAGCCGTACCGGATCAAGGTGGTGGAGCCGCTGCGGGTGAGCACCCGCGCCCAGCGGCAGGTGGCCCTGGAGGCGGCGGGATACAACACCTTCCTGCTGCGCAGCGAGGACGTCTTCATCGACCTGCTCACCGACTCCGGCACGTCGGCGATGAGCAGCGACCAGTGGGCCGCGATGATGCGCGGCGACGAGGCGTACGCCGGGTCCCGCTCGTTCTTCGCCCTGGAGGAGGCGGTCCGCGACGTCTACGGGTTCCCGTACGTCGTGCCGACGCACCAGGGCCGCGGCGCCGAACACCTGCTGTCCAAGATCTTGATCAAGCCGGGGCAGTACACGCCGGGGAACATGTACTTCACCACGACCCGCGCGCACCAGGAACTGGCCGGCGCGACCTTCGTCGACGTCATCGGCGACGCCGCCCACGACGCGACGGCCCCGGGGGACTTCAAGGGTGACGTGGACCTAGCGAAGCTCGAGAAGCTGATCGCCGACGTGGGGCCCTCGCAGATCGCGTACGTCAACGTGGCGGTCACCGTCAACATGGCCGGCGGGCAACCGGTGTCGCTGGCGAACCTGCGGGCGGTGTCGCAGCTGTGCCACCGACACGGGATCTTGCTGTGGAGCGACGCCACGCGGTGCGCGGAGAACGCGTACTTCGTCCAGCAGCGCGAGCCCGGTTACGCGGACGTGCCGGTGGCCGAGATCCTGCGGCAGATGATGGACTGCTTCGACGGCTGCACGATGTCGGGCAAGAAGGACAACCTCGTCAACATCGGGGGCTTCCTCGCCATGCGCGACGAGACCATCCTGCAGCACGCGCGCGAGCTGGTCGTGCTGTACGAGGGCATGCCCAGCTACGGCGGGATGGCCGGCCGGGACATGGAGGCCATGGCGACGGGCATCCGCGAGATGGTCGACGACGACTACATCGGGCACCGGGTGGGCCAGGTGGCCTACCTCGGTGGCCTGCTGCTGGAGGCGGGCGTCCCGATCGCGCAGCCGGTCGGCGGGCACGGGGTGTTCCTCGACGCGCGGCGGTTCCTGCCGCACCTGACGCAGGACGCCTACCCCGCGCAGTCGCTGGCGGCGCAGCTGTACCTCGATTCCGGGGTGCGCGCGATGGAGCGGGGCATCGTCTCCGCCGGGCGCGACCCGCGGACCGGGCGCAACCACACCCCGCACCTGGAACTGGTCCGGTTGACGGTCCCGCGCCGCGTCTACACCGACCGCCACCTCGAGGTCGTGGCCGAGTCGGTGATCCGGCTGTGGGACGCGCGCGCCGGCATCGGCGGGCTGGAGATGACCTACGAGCCCGCGACGCTGCGCTTCTTCACGGCACGCTTCCGTCCCCTCGCGGGCGCGGGCGGGCACTGACCGCGCCCGCGGCAACCCCCCGGAGAGCCCGCCGCGTTGCTACGGTCTGGGCATGTCAGGGCACGGCCGGCAGGACGAGGACTCGAACCCTCTGGACGCCGTCGACCGGCGGCTGCTGCGCGAGCTGATCACGGACCCGCGGTTGACCGTCGTCGAGTTGTCCCGGCGGCTGGGCGTCGTGCGCTCCACCGTGCAGGCCCACCTGGACCGGCTGACGCGCCGGGGCGTCCTCGGCGGCGGCGGGATCGCGCTGGACGTGTCGCGGATCGGGTTCGCGCTGACCGCGTTCGTCGCGCTGCAGATCCGCCAGGGGCGTGGTGCCGAGGTGCAGGCCCGGCTCGTCGCCTGCCCCGAGGTTCTCGAGATCCACACCACCGCGGGCGGCTTCGACCTCATGTGCCGCGTCGCCGCGCGCACCAGCACGGACCTGCAGCGCACGATCGACCGGCTGGTCGACTCCGACGCGATCGTCCGTTCGCACACCTCCGTGGTGCTGTCGACCCCGATGAGCTACCGGGTGCAGCCGTTGATCGACTCCGCTGCCCGCGACCGGTAACGCGCCGCCGGCGACGCCGGGCCGCTTTGACATGCGTTCGCGGGCATCGGCCCCCGCGAACGCATGTCAAAGCGATGCCTTCGGCACGGGTGGAGCCGCAGACGGTGCCTGGAGAGTGTCGCCGGCAGCGGTGCCCGCGGCAGCGGTGCCCCCGGCAGGATTCGAACCCGCGACGCCCGGCTTAGGAGGGCGAACGGAGGATGATTGAGGATCGCCGAGGGTGGCTGAAAGCCTTACTACATAAGGTGTTGAGTGGTTGAACACCGTCGGCTGAAATCGG
>SCQZ01000457.1 GCA_004299665.1 Jatrophihabitans sp. | reverse complement strand
CACCCACCTCAGAGCCGGCTTCCCGCCAGCAATGGTGCGGAATCGGCGCTGCGGGCGCGCCACTTCTGGCGGGAAGCGGTCTCTGAGCGACGAGCGTGCCCGAGCGTGCCCGGGCGTGCCCGGGCGTGCCAGCCACGACGAGCCCGAGTCGGCGGCGCAGGGCCGCGTCAGGTGGTTTCGCGCCCATGCTGACTTCAGAGCCCGACTCACCCGACCCGCTGCGCTACTGACCCGATCTCGCGGACCGCGGGATACTGCTGCCGTGTCCGGTTGCTGCGACCACGACGACTACCAGTCGGTGTTCTCCGGCCGCTTCGCCCGCCGCCAGTCCAGGCGCTACCACCGTCGGGGCCTGACGCCGGCGGCCCGCGGCATCGTCGACTTCGCGACCGCGCAGGGCATCGAGGGTGCCACGGTGCTGGAGATCGGAGGCGGCGTCGGGCAGATCCAGATCGAGTTGCTGCGGCGCGGCGCCGCCCGCGTGACCAACCTGGAGATCTCGCAGAACTACGAGGCCGAGGCGGAGCGACTGCTCGCGCAGGCCGGCATGACCGGCCGGGTCACCCGGCGATTCCTGGACATCGCCCAGGCACCGGACGAGGTCGAACCCGCGGACGTGGTCGTGCTGCACCGCGTCGTGTGCTGCTATCGCGACTACGCCCGACTGTTGTCCGTCGCGGGTGCCCACGCCCGCCGGATGCTGGTCTACAGCCATCCCGCGGCGAACGTCGTCAACCGGTTGGAGTTCGGCGCCGAGAACCTCTACCGCCGGTTCAAAGGCAGCGACTTCCGTGTGTTCCTCCATGCGCCCGAGGACATGGTCCGGGCGGCGCGGTCCGGCGGCCTCACCGTCGCGGGACGGACGCACGCACGTGACTGGGACGTCGTCGCGCTGGCGCGCTGACGGCGTCACGCCGGGAATCGTGATATACCCCATCAGGTATCGGCCAGGAGTAGCACCACATACCCAGCTGGGTATATTGTGGAGGCTGCGGAGACGGACCCGACCGCAGCCGCCCGGGCACCGGCCGCACCCGGGACCGCAGCCGAGGAGCACCCCATGTCCGACCACCGCGTCGTCATCATCGCCGACCACACCCACGCCGGTGTCACCGACCAGGAGCCTCGCCGCGCCGTCCCGCGGCACCCGACGAACGGCACCGTGCGGGTCGTCCCGGCCGGTGGCGACCGGTTCGCGATCACGATTCGCGACCACGAACTCGTGGCCGACCAGCCGATCGGCGACGGCGGCGAGGACACCGGGCCGTCGCCGACCGAACTGTTCGTCGCCGGACTGGCCGCCTGCGTCGCCCACTACGCGCGGCGCTACCTCGCCCGCCACGGCCTGGCCGTCGACGGTCTGGCCGTCGACACCGAGTTCGCGCTCGGCGGGCGCCCCGCCCGGATCTGCGACTGGACGGTTCGGGTGACGCCGCCGGCGAGCCTGCCGGCCGACCGGTACGACGCCTTCCACGCCGTCATCTCCCACTGCACCGTGCACAACACCCTGCACGACCCGCCGCAGATCGCCGTCGAACTCGCCCCCGTCCCGGCCGGGGCCGGCCGCTGACGGATCTCAGCCCAGCGTGAGGCGCAGCAACGGGGCGCCGCCGGGCAACGCGATCTCGACGCGCGCGATCCGGTCCGGCGCCAACGCGACGCCACCGCTGAAACGCACGACCCGGCCCGGCGCCTGGGTCCAGGACCCGATGTCGTGACGGGTGCCGTCCCGGTCGACGACCTGCAGCACGTAGACCGTCCCGGGCGCCGGCGCGTAGCCGCCCGGCCCCGATGCCGCCGCCGTGCCGTACGTGCAGGTCACCGCGACGCTGGTCCCCCACTGCGTGGCGCTCACCGCCGCCGTGGCGCGGATCGGCGTCGCCGCGAGCACGGTCATGGTCCGCGCGGGCGCCGCGGCCGGCAGCCCGGAACCGCTCCCCGTGCCCAGCAGCACCGCCAGCACCGCGATCACGGCGGCCGCGGCCACCGCGAGGCTGCCCGTCACCACGTGCAGCCGCCGGCGGCGCCGGTGCACCGCCTCGACCAACTGCACCAGCGACCCGGCAGGTTCGACCGGCACCGGCTCCGCCACGGCACGCCAGTCCGCGGCCTCGAGCCCGCGCAGGGCCGCGGCTACGGGGGCGAGGGAGCGCACCCGCGCGGCGCAGGACGGGCAGGTGAGCAGGTGGGTCTCGAAGGCGTCACGCCGGGCATCGTCGAGGGCACCGCTCAGGTAGGCCGCGTCGTCCTCGGTGAAAGGATCCTGTGGCAGGTCGTCGTGCGGGTTCATCGCGGGCCTCCCCACTCGCCGGCCGCGCCGTCCTCGTACACGGCACGCAGCGCGCGCAGCGCATGGTGCAGGCGGGACTTCACGGTGCCGACCGGGATCTCGAGCAACTGGGCCGCCTCCACCAGCGTCGCCCCCCGGTAGTAGCAGGTGACCAGCACCTCGCGGTGCTCGGCGCGCAGCGACCGCAGCGCCGCGATCATCACCTGCCGCTCCACGACCTGGGCGCTGGCGTCGTCCTGCGCCTGTCCGGCGGCCTCCGGCAGTTGCGCCACGACGGCCTCCGGACGACGGGTCGCCGCACGCCACTGGTCGATGACGATGTGACGGGCCACGGTGAACAGCCAACTGCGCGCCGAGGCCGGCGTGGCACCCAGCGCCCCGGGGCTGCGCCACGCCCGCAGGAACGTCTCCTGCACGACGTCCTGGGCCCGCGCGTGGTCGCCACCGACCAGCCCCAGGACGAAGGTGCGCAACGCGCCGGCGTGTGCCTCGTGCAGCGCGCCGATCAGGTCGGCCTCGGCGGTGGGCATCCTTACCCGCTCCGCCCCGGATGCGGGCGCGGCGGCCGGGCCCGCCACAGCAGGGCCGCCGCCGTGAGCCCGCACGCGATCGCGACGTACTCCGCGACCTCGGCCAGGATCTCGGCCCACCCGGTGGTGACCTCCTTGAGACCGAACAGCCCGTGCACGACCGAGATCCAGTATGCGCCGACGGTGACCGCGGCGAACCCGGCCGCGAGCACGAGCGGGAGCCAGTGACGCCAGATGACCGCCGCCACGCCGAGCACCAGCCCCGCCACGACCGCGGCCAGGAACAGCGGGCCGATCCGCGGCAGCTGGGAGAACCCGGCCGCGTAGAGGTCCAGGTGCACCACGGCCGAGAGCATCACCGCCGCCGCCGTCAGCGCACGCAGCACGTCGGCACCCCACTCCCGCGCACCGTTGCCACCCACACTGCATTCGACGCTGCGCGGCCCGGCACGGTTCATGGCGCGCCGACACCCACCCCGCGAACCGCCCGGCCGGTCCGGTCGTACGGGAGGGGGAAGGCCCGGCAACGTGCCCGCAACAGCGGCCGCCGCGGGGCACCAGCGGAACGAGAGGACCGGCGATGAGAACCCACCTGCGCTTCGGACGCCCCATGAGGGCCGCACTGGTCGTCCCGGTCGCGGCCGTGATGGCCGTCGCGGCCTGTTCGAGCAGCGGCGGCTCCGGCACGGGTTCGGGGACGACGGGCGCGGCGGCCGGGGCCGGGTCCGGCTCCGGCACGGCGATCGGCACGCACCACGGCGCCGACGGAACGTACCTGACCGGTGCGTCGGGCAAGACCGTGTACCTGTGGGCCGCCGACATGTCGACGAAGTCCACCTGCACCGGCCCGTGCGCCGCGGCATGGCCGCCGGTGACGACCAACGGCGCCCCGCGCGCCGCGGCCGGCGTCACCGCGAGCGCGCTGGGCACGACCACCCGGTCGGACGGCTCGGTGCAGGTCACCTACGACGGCCACCCGTTGTACTACTACGCCGGCGACAGCGGGTCCGGCGAGACGACCGGACAGGGCAGCAACCAGTTCGGCGCCAAGTGGTGGCTCGTCGCGCCGTCCGGCTCCGCGATCACCGGCAGCGGCGCGGCGGCGTCCGGCGGGGCGAGTTCCCCGGCACCGTCGTCGCACTCGAGTTCCTCCTCCGGCGGGGGCGGCTGGGGCTGAGGCCGGGCCCGGCGCAGGGGAGCCGCGGCGTGGGCGCTGACGGGTCCGGCGCGCCGGAGGCACCGGAGCCGTCC
>SCQZ01000456.1 GCA_004299665.1 Jatrophihabitans sp. | reverse complement strand
GGACGCAACGTACCGGACTGCCTGTCCAGCCCGCGCGACACGATCACCTCCTGCGCCGTCCCGCGCTCGCGTGCGCTCACGCCGGACAACGCGGTCAGCCAGGCCGCCGCCATGGTGCCCGGCGCGCACCTGATCGACATGAACTCGCTGATCTGCCGGGCCGTGACCTGCTTGCCGGTGGTGGGCAACGTCGTCGTCTACCTCGACCAGCACCACCTGACGCAGGCCTACACCCGGACCCTGGAGCCGTTCCTCGAGCAGAGCCTGCTCGCCGTGCCGGCGCTGCGTGCGGCGCTGTCGCCGTAGCGCGCGCCGGCCTCACCGAGGCGGTCCGGCGCCCCCGTCCTTGTCCGCGGGCGCCAGGCGCGGCCAGCGCACCGTGACGACGGCGCCGCCACCGGGCCGGTCGGCGGCCGTGGCGCTACCGCCGTGCTGATCCATGATCGCCGCGACGATGGCCAGGCCGAGGCCGCTGCCGGTGCTGCTGTCCACGGCCCGGGTGCGGGCGTCGTCCGCGCGGGTGAAACGTTCGAACGCGACCGGCAGGAACTCCGGGGGGAAGCCCGGCCCCCGGTCGGCCACCGACACCACCGCATCCGGGCCGTCGATGCCGGGCCGCACGGTGACCGTCGAACCACGCGGAGCGTGCCGGATCGCGTTGGCGATCAGGTTGTCCAGCACCTGGCGGATGCGGTCGGGATCGGCGTCGACGGCGGGCGCCTCGTCCGCCTCGACCTGCACGCTCACGCCGGATTCGGCCGCCCGGGCGGCCAGCCCCCCGGCGGCGGCGAACGTCAGGTCGGCCAGGTCGATGCGGGTCAGCACCGGACGGGAGTCGCGGGCCAGGACCAGCAGGCTCTCGGTGAGGCGGATCAGCCGCTCGGTCTCCTCGGCCGCGATCCCGACGGTGGCGCGCAACTCCTCGGCCGAGCGGCCCGGGCGCTGCGCCAGTTGCAGTTCGCCCTTGAGCACGGTCAGCGGCGTGCGCAACTCGTGCCCGGCGTCGGCGACGAAGGCCTGCTCGCGCCGCAGCGCCGCGTGCAGCCGCCCGAGCAGCGCGTTGAAGGTGCTGCCCAGCCGGGCGATCTCGTCCCGGGTCCGGGGCACCGCCACCCCCTCGGCGGCACCCGCGGCGTCGAGGCGGGCGACCTGCGCGCGCATCCGCTCGACCGGCCGCAGCGCCGCCCGTGCGAGCAGCCACGACCCCGGGCCGGCCAGTGCGATCACGACGGCGCCGAGGATGACCAGCTTCACGGTCGCCTGGTGCACCGCGTCGTCGATCAGGTCGCGTTCGAGGGCGACCACTATCACCTCGTCGCCGGGACCGCGGGTGGCGAGGATGCGGACGGTCTGCGTGCCGCTCTCGTCCGGGGCGCGGACGGTGATCGAGCTGTCCAGGTGCAGGTCCGCACCCCCCGCGACCGCCCGGATCTGCGCGGCCGTGAGCAGCCGGTCGCCGCGCAGCGGTCCGGTGGAGTCCAGCAACTGGCCGCTCGCCCGGTAGAGCTGGCCGAGGCCGCTGGTGCGGTCCGGCAACGCGGCGGCACCGGTCTGCAGGTCGGCCGCGATCGCGGCCGCGCGCGTCTGCAGGTTCTGGTCGATGCTGTTCTGCAGCCCCTGGCGCAACTGCCCGAGGTACAGGTAGCCACCGATGCCGACGATCACGATCGCGGCCAGCGTGAAGACGGCGGACAGCCGCAGCCGGATGCTCATGGGACCCGGGGATCAGCCGTCCGTCGCCGGCACGGGCTCGGGCAGCAGCCGGTACCCCGAGCCGCGCACCGTCTCGAGTTGCTCCACCCCGAACGGTTTGTCGATCTTGCGACGCAGGAACGCGACGTACTGGTCGACCACGTTGCTCACACCCTCGTAGGCGAAGTCCCACACGTGCTCGAGGATGACCGTGCGGGTCAGCAGGTCCCCCTGGCGCCGCAGGAACAGTTCCAGCAGCGCGAACTCCTTGGCCGACAACTCCAGTGCCGTGTCGCCGCGCCAGGCGCGCCGGGTCGCCGGGTCCAGCCCCAGGTCCCCGGCCGTGAGCACCGCCGGCCGCTCCGGTGCGCCCCGCCGCAGCAGGGCCCGCAGCCGGGCCGACAACTCGTCGAAGCTGAACGGTTTGGGCAGGTAGTCGTCCGCGCCGCTGTCCAGGCCGGCGACCCGGTCCCGGACGTCGCTGCGGGCCGTGAGCATCAGCACCGGCAGCCAGCGCCCGGCCGCCCGCAACCGCCGGCACACCTCGAATCCGTCCAGGCCGGGCAACATCACGTCCAGCACCATCGCGTCGTAGTCGATCTCGCTCGCGTGCCACAGGGCGTCGGTGCCGTCCCCCGCGACGTCGACGGAGTAGCCGTCCTCCCGCAGGCCGCGCTCGATCATCGCGGCCATCCGCGCGTCGTCCTCAGCTACCAGGATGCGCATGCGACGACCCTAGAGGCGTACCGGCCCGCGTGTACGTGAACACGTCCACCGAGCCGCTGCACAGACCGGGCTCGCGCGCGACCACGCGCAGCGTGCCACCGCTGACGTCGATCCCCTCGGTCTCGGACGGGCCGCAGCCGGAGGCCTGCGGCACCGCGCCGAGCAGCGCCACGGTCCCCGCGGCCGGCCGTCCCGCCAGGGGGGCTGCCAGGTCGACCGCCAGCAGTTGGCGCGGCACCGGGAACAAGGTGGTGCCCGTGTCGTTGGTGGAACAGACCAGTCGCGTGGCCGAGGCGAACGAGCAGCCCTGCACGTTCCGCACCGGGTGTGACAGCGTGATCACCGCCGCCAGCGGCAGGTCGCGGCCGGCCCGCGCCGCCGGGTTGAGCTCTGGCATCGGGAACACCAGCAGCCGCGACACGGTGCCCCATTCGCCCGAGACCAGCCACCGGCCGTCCGGCGAGATCGCGGCGAAGGAGTTGTTCACCATCTCGCCCGGGAGCAGGTGATGGACCCAGTCGGTGACCCGGCCGTCCGGCGCGGTCACCCGGAACAGCTTGCCCCGGGCACGGTTCGCGCTCTGGTAGACGTCCACGAGGTAACCGTCCCGGCTGCCGGGATCCCCGATGTGCCACCAGCCGCGGCGGGCCATCGCCGGCGTCAGGTCCGCGTTGCCGCGCAGCACCAGGTGACTGCGGCCGTCCGCGGACCAGACGGTGGCCAGCCCCTGGTCGGCGTGCCCGGCCGGGATCCGCGTCCAGTCCGTCAGGATCCACCGGCCGGCGTCGGCGCCGACGACCTGGGCCCGGCCGGCCGGCGCCAGCAGCAAGATGAGCAACAGCGTCGCGGTGGCGTTCAGCACGACCGATCCCAGGCGGCGGGTCACGCGGTGCCACCGGCTGGTCATACGGACACCATGTGCCGCCGACCATGAAACGATCATGTAAGCGTCGCGCGCGGCACCGCCGCCGAGACTTCAGGGTCGATACATCGTGATCACACCGGCCGGCACGCACGGTGGGACGGTCCCACCACCCACCGACCGAGGAGGTCGAACCGATGAAGATCCGCATCCACCCCACCCGCCGCGCCGTCACTGCCGGAGCGCTCACGCTGCTGGCCGGCGGCGCGATCGCCACCGCCACCGCGGCGGCGAGTCAGGCCGCCACACCGGCACCCCGGCCGCCGGTCACGTCCACATCCGCGACGCACGGCGCGACGGCGAGTGTCGCCGAGACGGGGCAGTCCGGCGGCACCGACACCGGACCGACCGAGACGTCCGAGCACGGGCCGACCCGAGCGGGCACCGCCGACACCGACACGGTGACCGACCAGCAGGGCCCGAACGACCAGCAGGGCCCGAACGACCAGCAGGGCCCGAACGACACCGCAGGGCCGGACGCTCCCGAGTCCGGCACCGGGTCCTGACCACATCGGCGCCCGGTCGGTGCCGGCGGCACGGGCCGGGCGCCGAGCCCACGCCCGCACCTGCCCGCGCCCGGGCTCCCTACCCGCGCCGCGGCGCGATCGTCAGCAATGCACGCCCGCCCCCACCCGCGGGAGCGGCCGGCGCGGTCGGTGACATCGGGCCGCGCCAGCGGCGGTGGGCGGTGAGGCCGCCGTCGGCGATGAGATGGTGCGGGGCGGCATGGCTGACGGTCGTCACGACCGTGTCACCCGGCGCGGCTGCGGCGGCGACGTGCACCAGCCTGCCGTCACGCGCACGGCCGCTGACCCGGCCGGTGACCTCGTCCTTGCGGCCCTCGCCGGTGCTGACCAGCACCTGCACCTGCTGTCCCACCAGCGCCTTGTTGCCCTCCCAGGCGATGTCGTCCTGCGCCGCGACGAGCCGCTCGTAACGTTCCTGGACGACCGCCTTGGGCACCTGCGCCGCCATCGACGCGGCCGGGGTACCGGGTCGCTGCGAGTACTGGAACGTGAAGGCGCCGGCGAAGCGGGCCGCGGCGACGACCTCCAGCGTCGCGGCGAAGTCCGCCTCCGTCTCGCCGGGGAACCCCACGATGATGTCCGTGGTGATCGCCGCCTCCGGCATCGCCGAGCGGACCTTGTCGAGGATCCCCAGGTACCGCTCGGCCCGGTAGGAGCGCCGCATCGCCTTCAGGACCGCGTCGCTGCCGGACTGCAGCGGCATGTGCAGGTGCGGCATCACGTTGGGGGTCTGCGCCATCGCGGCGATGACGTCGTCGGTGAAGTCGCGCGGGTGCGGGCTGGTGAACCGCACCCGCTCCAGGCCGTCGATCTCGCCGCACGCCCGCAGCAGCTTGCCGAAGGCGAACCGGTCGCCGAAGGAGCGCCCGTAGGAGTTGACGTTCTGCCCCAGCAGCGTGATCTCGACGACGCCCTCCTCGACCAGGGCCCGGACCTCGGCCAGCACGTCACCGGGGCGGCGGTCGGTCTCCTTGCCCCGCAGGCTCGGCACGATGCAGAACGTGCAGGTGTTGTCGCAGCCGACGCTGATCGAGACCCAGGCGCTGAACGGCGACTCGCGGTGGGTCGGCAACTCCGAGGGGAACTGCTGCAGTGCCTCGACGATCTCGACCTGCGCCTCGCGGTTGTGCCTGGCGCGCTCGAGCAGCACCGGCAGGCTGGCGAGGTTGTGGGTGCCGAAGACGACGTCCACCCAGGGCGCCCGCTCCAGGACGGTGCTGCGATCCTTCTGTGCCAGGCAGCCGCCGACGGCGATCTGCATCTCCGGGCGGCGCTGCTTGACCGGGTACAGGTGGCCCAGGGTGCCGTAGAGCCGGTTGTCGGCGTTCTCGCGCACGGCGCAGGTGTTGAACACGACGAGGTCCGCGGCATCCGGTCCGCAGGCCCTGACGTACCCGGCCCGTTCGAGCAGACCGGCGATGCGCTCGGAGTCGTGCACGTTCATCTGGCACCCGTAGGTGCGGATGACGTAGCTGCGGGGGCCCTGCGTCACGGGTCGAGGATACGTGCGGCGGCGTCATGGCAGCGGTCGGAGGACCGCGCGTGAGGGTCCCCGCCGAGCCACCGGCTCAGTGGGCGACCGGCTCAGTGGGCGATCTCGGTTGCCCGCGACTCCCGCACGACCATGACGCGGATCTGCC
>SCQZ01000455.1 GCA_004299665.1 Jatrophihabitans sp. | reverse complement strand
AGCCGGGTGGCGATCCGGGCGATCCCGCTGACCAGGGTGGGCAGCTTCGGCAGCGCGACCCCGACGTCCTCGAGCAGCAGCGAACCCAGCCGCTGCAGCGCGGGGAAGGCGGCACGCCGGGCCGCGGCGAACGCCTCGCCCTCGGCCGGGTCGTCGGTCGTGAACACGTCGGCGGCACCGCAGTCGCGGCACGCCTGCGCCATGAGCGCGATCTCGGCCGCGGCGGTGGCGCCCGGAGCGTCGCTGCGGCCCACGAGCAGGGCACCGGCGGTGCGGTCCAGCCCCATCGAGGTGTAGTCCTCGACGGCGTTGATGGAGGTGTTGTCCATGAACTCCAGCATCGAGGGGCGCAACCGCGAGGTGATCGCCAGCACGGCGGCGGTGGCGGCCTCGATCGAGGCGAACTGCGCGACCATCGTGCTCGCCGATGGCGGGGCGGGGACGAGGCGCAGCGTGAGTTCGGTGAACACCCCCAGGATGCCGCCGGAGCCGACGAACATCTTGGTCAGCGCGAGGCCGGCGACGTCCTTGAGCCGCGGCCCGCCCAGCCGCAGCGCGGTGCCGTCGGCCAGCACGACCTCCATGCCCAGCACGTAGTCGGTGGTGACGCCGTACTTCACGCAGCACAGGCCGCCGGCGTTCGTCGCGGCGTTGCCGCCGATCGAGCAGATCTCGAACGACGACGGGTCCGGCGGGTAGAACAGCCCGTGTTCGGCGGCGGCCCGCTTGACCTCGACGTTCAGCAGGCCCGGCTGGGTGATCGCGACCCGCGAGACCGGGTCGACGGTGATCGCCCTCATCCGCTCGGTGCTCAGCACGATGCACCCGTCGACGGCACTGCTGCCGCCGGACAGCCCCGACCCGGCGCCGCGGGGGACGACGGGCGTGCGCGTCGCGCTCGCCCAGCGCAAGGTCGCCTGCACGTCGGCGGTGCCGGTGGCCCGCACGACGGCGCGCGGCCACCCGGCGTTCGGGTCGCACGCCCAGTCCTGGCGGTACCCGGCGAGCACGTCGCGGTCGGTGATCAGGGCGCCGCCGGGTAGCGACCCGGCCAGGTCGGCGAGGTCGGCGGCGTCGCGCGGGGGGCTTGTGGTCACCGGTGTCACGACCTCAGTAGAACGCGAGACTGTCGCGGTTGCACCACGCCGACATCGCCGGCCACGGACCGAAGCCGGACTCGGTGTTGAGGTGGCCGCCGCCCGGCACCACCGTGGTAGCGATCTTCAGCGGCCGCGCGTACGCGTCGGCGATCCCCTCGGGCAGGTGCGGATCGTCGTCCCCGGCCACCAGGATCGTCCCGCCCGCCGCGGCACGCACCGCCTCCACGTCCAGCGGCGGCGGCAGGAACGAGGAGAGTTCGGCGATGGGCGCGCGCGGGGAGGGGGGTGCCACGAGCACGGCGCGGGCGGGCCGGGGCGTGCCGCCCGGGCCCGCCGCGTGGTGCAGCCACAGCACCGCCCCGAGGGAGTGGGCCACGAGGTCGTAGCCCTGCTCGGGCATCCCGTCGAGCGTGGCGTCGAGCGCGGCGAGCCACGCTGCCAGCCGCGGCGCGTCGGGATCGGGCAGCAGCGGGTAGCGCACCTCGCGCCCGGCGGAACGCAGGTCGGCGGCGAGCAGGCTCTGCCAGTGATCGGGGCCGCTGCCGTGCCAGCCGTGCAGGATCACCACCGGGACCGAGCGCGTGATGCGTGGCACTCCCTCACCCTATTCCCGACCGATCTTGCGGCGTCCCGCCGCCGAGGGATCAGGAGGGCGGCGGTGGCGTGCCGTCCGCGGCCGTCACGGGCACCGCGTAGGCGACGATGTTGTCCAGGTAGTTGCCGGTGCTCGCGTCGAACGGGCCGCCGCAGGTGACGACCACCAGTCGCCCGATGCTGCGCTGGTCGAAGATCTCCTGGTACGGCAAGGTCTTCTTGACGTAGGTGCGCACGCCGGTCACCCGGAACTGCACCTGCTGCTGCCGGCCGGCCACGAGGCCGTAGACGACGATCCGATCGCCCGGATCCAGCGTGCCGATCCGGGCGAGCGCGCCCTCGACGCCCGCGTAGTTGATGTGCCCGGCGATGATCGCCGACCCGACGGCCGCACCCGGCTCGGCGCCGTACCGCCACCAGCCGGTGACCCTCGGGTCGAGCGGGATCTGCAGCGCCCCGCTCGGCTCGGTGCCCACCGCGACGATCGGGGCGTCGGTGTGCAGCTTCGGGATGACGATGCGATCGGGTGATTCCAGGACGGTCCGCGCTGCCGACTGCTCGACGGCCACCGGGCTCGCCGACTGCGGGACGACCCCGATGTCGCGTGGCGCGGTGATCGGGTTGCGCAGCCCCCAGTTCGGCGACAGCACCCACATCACGGCGGAGGTCGCCAGGAGCGCGATCGCCGCGAGCATGCAGGCGAACGGCACCCACCCCACCAGGGTGGCGTCGCGAGATCCGGTTCGTGTCGACATGCGCATCTGTCCCTCCAGGTTAACGAGCCGGGAGGCGCGGCAGGTGCGGCAATTTGGACGGCCCGTCGGCGGCCGGTAGGCTGAAGCCTTGTGCGCAGGCCCGCTGCGCGCGCAGGCCATGCCCCGGGGTCGCAGCCGCGACCGCGGGGGCGCCGCCCCCGGGTGGCGTGAAGACCCGAGAGAGCAGGTACCCGGTGGGCACCTACACCCCCAAGCCCGGCGCCGTGGAGCGCCGCTGGCACGTCATCGACGCCACCGACATCGTCCTGGGACGCCTGGCGAGCCAGGCGGCGACGCTGCTGCGTGGAAAGCACAAGCCGCAGTTCGCCCCGCACCTCGACACCGGCGACTTCGTCGTCGTCGTCAACGCCGAGAAGATCGCGGTCAGCGCCGGCAAGCGCGACGAGTACCGCTACCGCCACTCGGGCTACCCGGGCGGTCTCTCGCGCCGGACCGTGGGTGAACTCCTCGAGTCCAAGCCCGAGCGCGTCATCGAGTTGGCCGTCAAGGGCATGCTCCCCAAGAACACCATCGGCCGGGCCCAGCTGAAGAAGCTGAAGGTCTACGCGGGCCCCGAGCACCCGCACGCCGCGCAGAAGCCCCAGCCGTTCGAGATCAAGCAGGTGTCCCAGTGACCAACCCCGTTCCCACGCCCAGCAGCTACGCCGCCACGGCCGGCGGGACCCGCGCTGCCGGCGGCCACCCGCGCGCTGCCGCCGCCTCCCCGTCGACCAGCGGCTCCGCCCGCCCGGCCGGGGGGGCACCCACCGTCGGCCGCCGCAAGGAGGCCGTCGTCCGTGTCCGGCTGGTCCCGGGAAGCGGCGAGTTCAAGCTCAACGGCCGCACCCTCGAGGGCTACTTCCCCAACAAGGTGCACCAGCAGCTCATCCGTGAGCCGTTCGTCGCGCTGGAGAAGGACGGCCGGTTCGACGTCATCGCGACGCTCGCGGGCGGCGGCGTGACCGGCCAGGCCGGGGCGCTGCGGCTGGCGATCGCGCGAGCGCTGATCGGTCTCGAGCCGGACGACCGCCCGGCGCTGAAGAAGGCGGGCTTCCTGACCCGCGACGCGCGGGTGAAGGAACGCAAGAAGTACGGCCTGAAGAAGGCCCGTAAGGCACCGCAGTACTCGAAGCGGTAAGCGTATGAGCCACGCGGTCAGCGGTGGCACGGTGCGCCGGTACTTCGGGACGGACGGCGTTCGCGGGCTGGCGAACGCCGAGCTGACCCCGGAGCTGGCGCTGGCGATCTCCGCGGCGGCGGCCCGGGTGCTGGTGACGCATACGACGCACCGCCCGCTTGCGGTCGTCGGCCGCGACCCGCGGGCCTCCGGGGAGATGCTGGAGGCGGCCGTCGTCGCCGGCCTGACATCGGCCGGGGCGGATGTGCTCCGGCTGGGGGTGCTGCCTACCCCGGCGGTCGCGTTCCTCACCGGCGACTACGGCGCGGACGTCGGCGTGGTGCTGTCCGCCTCGCACAACCCGATGCCGGACAACGGGCTGAAGCTGTTCGCCGCCGGCGGGCACAAGCTGCCCGACGCGATCGAGGCCGAGATCGAGGCAGCGGTGGAAGGTGGCGCGGTTCAGCGGCCGGTCGGCGCCGACGTCGGGCGGGTGCGCGACGCCGCGGACGCCACCGATCGCTACCTCGCCCACCTGCTGGCTGCGGCGCCCACCCGCCTCGACGGACTGCGGGTCGTCGTCGACTGCGCGCACGGTGCGGCGTCGCAGGTCGCGCCGCAGCTGTACCGGCGCGCGGGGGCGACCGTCACGACGATCGCGGCGGAACCGGACGGGCTCAACATCAACGACGGGGTCGGGTCGACCCACCTGGACGCGCTCGTCGCGGCGGTGCGCGACGCCGGCGCGGACCTGGGTATCGCGCACGACGGCGATGCCGACCGCTGCCTGGCGGTCGACGCGCACGGCGCGGTCGTCGACGGCGACCAGATCCTGGCGATCTGCGCGATCGCGATGCACGAGGCCGGCCGGCTGCGCGACTCGACCGTCGTCGCCACCGTGATGAGCAACCTCGGCTTCCACCACGCGATGCGCGAGGCAGGGATCGCCGTGGTGAGCACCGCCGTCGGGGACCGCTACGTGCTGGAGGCGCTGCGCGAGCACGGCTACAGCCTCGGTGGCGAGCAGAGCGGGCACGTGGTGTTCCCCGAACTGGCGACCACCGGCGACGGACTACTCACCGCGTTGATGGTGATGGGGCAGATGGCGGCGACGCAGCAGCCGCTGGCGAAGCTGGCCGCGGTCGTGACGCGGCTGCCGCAGGTGCTGGTCAACGTCGACGTGGCCGACAAGCGCGCCGCGGTGGATGCGCCTGCCGTGCGGGAGGCGGTCGCCGCGGCCGAGGCGGAACTGGGCGATGACGGGCGGGTCCTGCTACGCCCTTCGGGGACCGAGCAGATGGTGCGGGTGATGGTCGAGGCCGCCAGCGAGGACCACGCGGCCGAGGTCGCCCGGCGCGTGGCGGGCGTCGTCAGTTCGCTCTAGGCCGCGCGTCACGCCGCGTCAGCAGGCGGCGAAGTGCTCGACCCCGTCGATGAACTCCGAGCGCACGAGATCGCGCTCGGCGAGCACGCGCAGGTGCGCGATCGTCTCGTGCACGGCGAGCATCTGGTTGAACTCGTCCAACTCGCCGAAGCGCCGGTCGTGGCGGGTCCAGCCGAGCGCGCAGGCCACCTCGAACGGCGTGCTCGCCCCGTGATCGAGCGCCTTGAGGGTCGCGACCAACCGCTGCTCGTGGTGGGCCACCAGCTCGTCGATGCGGTCGTGGACGGACATCCCGACCGGGCCGTGGGCCGGTAGCAGCGTCGCGTCGGGCAGCGAGCGGATGAGCGCGAGCGAGCCGAGGTAGTCGCGCAGCGGCGAGGGCGGCCGGGCCGGTTCGATGCCGATCGAGGGTGTGATGTGCGGCAGCACGTGATCGCCGGAGAACAGCAGGTCGTGCTCCGGGTCGGAGAACACGACGTGCCCGCGGGTGTGCCCGGGCGTGGCGTGGACCTGCAGCGTGCGGGTGCGCAGCGGCAGCTCGACGGCATCCGGCAGCCAGCGGTCCGGCGGCTCCCAGTCGGTGAGGTCGCGCTCGCCGTGGAAGCCCGCGAGCATCGCGGCGAGCTCGCTCGCCCCTGCGGCGCGCAGGATCGCGACGTCGGGGTGCTCGGTCATGACGGCGAAGGCTTCCAGACTGGCGCGCTCGCCCTCGCCCAGGCTGACCGACGCGCCGGTGACGCGCCGCAGCGCGACGGCCTGCGTGTAGTGGTCGCGGTGCACGTGGGTGACGAGGAACTCACGGATGTGTTCCAGGCCGAACCCGATGCCGTCGAGCGAGGACCGTAGCTGCTCCTGCGAGGCAGCGAGCGACCAGCCGCCGTCGACCAGCACGAGCCGGTCGGCACCGTCGGCGATCGCGTAGACGTTCACGGCCTTGAGGCTGTCGCCGGGCAGCGGCAGCGGGACGCGGTACACCCCCGGCGCCACCTCGTGCGCCCCCGGGCGCTCCCAGGCATGGCGGTCCTCGGCGTCAGGCGGCATGGCTGCACGCTATCGCCCGGCCGTCGCTGTGCCGGCGGTGAGGCAATCTTGAAAGCGTTTACGGCCGCCGGGACACTGAGGGTCATGACGGCGAACGCGGCGGCCCGCAGCGAGGCGCCGCAGGCCGAGGGGGAAGCCCGCCGCTCCCCGCTGGGCCGGGTGGGGCTGTCGAGCACCCAGCTGGTCGCCAGCGCCCTCGCCGCCGTCACGGCCACCGTGGCCGCGTCCTACCTGGGGGTCAGCGGCACCGTGATCGGCGCCGCCGTCGCGAGCGTCCTGTCGGTGCTCGGCAACGCGGTGTACTCGCACTCGCTGCGCCAGACGGGCAGCCGCGTCCGCGCCGCCGTCCCGGCACGGGGCCGGTGGGTCCTCGGTACGTGTGCCGCCGTGTTCGTCGGCGTGCTCGGCGTCGTCACCGTCGTCGAACTCGCCGCGGGGCGGCCACTGTCGAACCTCGTGCACGACTCGCCCGGCACCGGCACGACGGTGTTCGGTGCCGACGCCCGCCCGCAGGCGCACGGCGTTCCCGCACCCGCGCTGCCCACGCCGACCGTGACGATCACCGCCCACGTCGTCACCGTCACACCGACGGTCACCGTCACCGCCCCGCCGGTCAGCTCCACGGTCCCGGCGCCGTCGCCGTCGCCGAGCGGGTCCACCGGTGCCCCGGCCACGCCGTCGCCCTCGCCGACGCCGTCCGCGTCACCGACGCCGGCACCGCCGCTCCCGTAGGCTCTGCCCCGTGTGCGCGAGCATCGCAGCGAACGACGTGGGCGAGCAGCAGAGCGGACCGGCGATGAGCCCTCGCGGTAATGGCAATTGTGCGGAGGGCGACTAGATGTGCGGCATCGTCGGGTACGTCGGGCCGCGACCGGCGCTCGAGGTCGTGGTGGACGGGCTGCGGCGGCTCGAGTACCGCGGCTACGACTCCGCGGGCGTCGCGGTGATCGATCCCGTGGGCGGGCTGCGGACGGCGAAGAAGGCCGGCCGGATCGAGAACCTGGACAAGGAGCTCGCCCACCAGACGATCACCGGAACCACCGGGATGGGCCACACCCGGTGGGCGACGCACGGCGCGCCGACGGACCGCAACGCCCACCCGCACGTCAGCGGGGACGGCCGGGTGGCCGTCGTCCACAACGGGATCATCGAGAACTTCCGCGAACTGCGCCGGGAGCTGGAGGCGCAGGGGACCGAGTTCCGCAGCGAGACGGACAGCGAGGCGGTGGCCCACCTGGTCGCGGCGCAACTGCGCGGCGGGGCGGCATCGCTCGCCGATGCGGTGCGGGCGGTGTGCCGGCGCCTGGCCGGGTCGTTCACCCTGGTGGTGCTCGATCGCGACGATCCGGACGTCGTGGTCGCTGCCCGCCGCAACTCGCCGCTGGTCCTCGGCGTCGGGGACGGGGAGATGTTCCTCGGCAGCGACGTCGCGGCCTTCATCGAGTTCACCCGCGAGGCCGTCGAACTCGGCCAGGACCAGGTCGTCGAACTGCGCCGCGGCGGCTACACGGTCACCGACTTCGACGGCGCGCCGGCCCACGGGCGCGCCTACCACGTCGGGTGGGACCTGTCGGCCGCCGAGAAGGGCGGCTACGACTACTTCATGCTCAAGGAGATCGACGAGCAGCCGGGCGCGGTGGCGGACACGCTGCGCGGCCACCTCGTCGACGGGCACATCGTGCTGGACGAGCAGCGGGTGGACGTCCAGGAACTCCGCGAGATCGACAAGGTCTTCGTCGTCGCCTGCGGGTCCTCGTTCCACGCGGGGCTGATCGGCAAGCAGGCGATCGAGCACTGGACCCGCGTCCCGGTGGAGGTGGAACTCGCCTCCGAGTTCCGCTACCGGGACCCGGTGCTCGACCGGCAGACGCTCGTCGTCGCCATCAGCCAGTCCGGCGAGACGGCCGACACCCTGGAGGCGCTGCGGTACGCGCGCGACCAGCGGGCCCGGGTGCTGGCCATCTGCAACACGAACGGCGCCCAGATCCCGCGCGAGTCCGACGCGGTGCTCTACACCCACGCCGGACCCGAGATCGGGGTGGCATCGACGAAGGCGTTCCTCGCGCAGGTCGCCGCCGTCGAACTCGTGGGACTCGCGATCGCCCAGGCGCGCGGCACCAAGTACGGCGACGAGATCGGCCGCGAGTTCGACGCGCTGGCCGCGGTGCCGGACAAGATCGCCGAGGTGCTGGCCGACCTGGATCCGGTCCGTGCGGTGGCCCGCGAGATCGCGGCGTCCAAGGCGGTGCTGTTCCTGGGCCGGCACGTCGGCTACCCGGTGGCCCTCGAGGGCGCGCTGAAGCTGAAGGAACTCGCCTACATGCACGCCGAGGGATTTCCGGCCGGTGAGCTCAAGCACGGCCCGATCGCCCTGATCGAGGACGGCCTGCCCGTCGTGGTGATCATGCCGTCGCCGACGGCGCGCTCGGTCCTGCACCAGAAGGTCGGCAGCAACATCGCCGAGATCAAGGCGCGCGGCGCCCGCACGATCGTTGTCGCCGAGGCGGGGGACGTGGCGGCCCGCGAGCACGCGGACCACCTGATCGAGGTCCCGGCCACGCCGACGCTGGCCTCTCCGCTGGTCGCCACCGTGCCACTGCAGGTGCTCGCCGCGGAGATCGCGCAGGCGCGCGGGTACGACATCGACAAGCCGCGCAACCTCGCCAAGTCCGTCACGGTCGAGTGACGGAGGTCGGGCACCGTCGTCACGGTGGTGCCGCGGCCGGGCGTTAGGCTGCCGGGTGTGAGCGACGCCTCAGGCACTGTCTCGGTCGACCTGCTGATCGTCGGCGCCGGCCCGGTCGGCCTGTTCGGCGCGTACTACGCCGGCGTGCGCACGCTGTCGACCGTCGTCCTGGACTCGCTGGAGGAGCCGGGCGGCCAGATCACCGCGATGTATCCGGAGAAGGCGATCTTCGACGTTGCCGGTTTCCCGGCGATCCGGGGCCGCGAACTGGTCGAGGAGTTGCTCAAGCAGGCCGCGCCGCACCACCCGACGTACCTCCTCGGCCACCAGGCCGTCGACCTGGAACGGATCCTCGGCGAGGACGACGGTGCGGACGGCGTCCCGGGCGCGCGGTTCGCGGTCACGACCTCGCGCGGGGTGCGGATCGAGTGCCGCGCCATCGTCATTACCGGCGGCATCGGGACGTTCACGCCCCGTCCGCTGCCGGCCGGCGGCGACTACCTCGGCCGCGGGCTCGCGCACTTCGTCCCCGACCCTTCGGTCTACGCCGGGCAGGACATCGTCGTCGTCGGTGGCGGCGACTCGGCGCTGGACTGGTCGCTGATGCTCGAACCGCTGGGCAGGTCGGTGACGATCGTGCACCGGCGCGCGGAGTTCCGCGGGCACCCGCACTCGGTGGAACTGCTCAAGAAGTCGTCGGTGCGCATCATCACCGACGCCCAGATCGCCGACGTGCGCGGCGAGCCGAACGTCGCGGAGGTGGAGGTCGACGTCAAGGGCGAACGGGTGACGCTGCCGTGCGACCGCCTCGTCGCCGCCCTCGGGTTCACCGCGAACCTGGGGCCCCTCATGGAATGGGGCATCGAGATCCGCAAGCGCCAGATAGTCGTCGACACGCAGGGTCGCACCAGCGTGCCCGGCGTCTACGCCGCCGGCGACATCGTCGACTACGACGGCAAGGTCAAGCTCATCGCGACCGGCTTCGGCGAGGTCGCCACCGCGGTCAACAACGTGGCCGCGTACCTGAACCCCCGGGTGTCCGCGTTCCCCGGGCACCTGTCCGACTACGCCCCCGTGGACGGCGGGACGCCGACGACGGCGAGCGTCGCGGCGTCCGGTGGCGGTACCGACTGACCCGGGCCGGTGCGGTGATCGTCGGGCTGGGAGTCGACGTCGTCGACGTGGCGCGCTTCCGGCACAGCCTGGAACGGACCCCCGCGATGGTGGCGCGGCTGTTCACCGGCGCCGAGGCGCTGCGGCCCTCGGGGCAGGCCCGCTCGGCCGAGTCCCTCGCGGCGCGGTTCGCCGCGAAGGAGGCCGCGGCAAAGGCGCTCGGGGGCGGCGGGGGGATGGCGTGGACCGATGCCGAGGTGGTCGTCGACGACGCGGGCCGGCCGTCGCTGCGGGTGAGCGGAACGGTGGCCGCCCGCGCGGCGCACCTGGGCGTCACGCACTGGCACGTCTCGCTCGCGCACGACGGCGGCATCGCCACCGCCACGGTGGTCGCGGAGGCGCTGCGCTGATGCGCGGCGTGTACCCGGTCGCGCAGATCCGCGCCGCGGAGCAGGTGCTGCTGGCCCGGCTGCCCGAGGGCGCGCTGATGCAGCGCGCCGCGCACGCGCTGTCGGTGCAGTGCGCGGACCTGCTCGACGGGGTCTACGGCGCGCGTGTCGCCCTGCTCGTCGGGGGCGGCAACAACGGCGGTGACGCGCTGTTCGCGGGGGCGCGACTGGCCCGGCGTGGCGCGCGGGTGACGGCCGTCCCCGTGGACGCCGGCCGCGTGCACGGGGCCGGGCTGGCCGCGCTGCTGCGGGCCGGGGGCCGGGTCGGCGGCGCCGTTCCGGACGGGGCCGACCTGGTCGTCGACGGCATGTTCGGCATCGGCGGGCGGGCCGGGCTGACGGGGCGGGCGGCCGACCTCGCCGCCGCCGCGCAGGGGTACCGGACCGTCGCCGTGGACGTGCCGTCGGGGGTGGACGCCGACGCCGGGGCGTCCGGCGGGCGCGCCGTGCGCGCCGATGTCACCGTGACCTTCGGGGCGCTCAAGACCGGGATCGTCGCCGGTGACGGGGCGGTGGCGGCGGGGCAGGTGCGGCTCGTGGACATCGGGCTGGACCTGCCGGCCGCCCATGCGCACGTCCTGGAGGCGGCGGACGCGGCCGGGCTGCTGCCACGGCCCGGGGCACATGACGACAAGTACACCCGGGGCGTCGTCGGGGTGGTTGCCGGCTGCGAGCAGTACGCCGGCGCCGGGGTGCTCGCCACCGGCGCCGCCGTCCACGGCGGCGCCGGCCTGGTGCGCTACCTGGGCCGGGCGCCGGAGCCGGTCCGGGCGCGCTACCCGGAGGTCGTGGTGCATCCGGGGGCGCTGCCGGGACAGGTGCAGGTTCAGGCGTGGGTGGTCGGTCCGGGGCTGGGAACCGACGGCGCGGCTCACGACCTGCTGCGCGGGGTGCTTGCCACCGACGTCCCCGTGATCGCGGACGCGGACGCGATCACGATGATCGCGTCCGATCCCGGCCTGGTCCGCGAGCGCGCGGCGCCGACCGTGCTCACCCCGCACGACCACGAGTTCGCCCGGCTCGCGGGCGAGGTCGGGCCCGACCGCCTGGGCGCCGCACGCCGCGCCGCCGCCGGGATCGGGGCGATCGTGCTGCTCAAGGGCGACGTGACCGTCGTCGCGGCACCGGACGGCACCGCCTACCTGAACCCGACCGGTACGCCCTGGCTGGGAACGGCGGGCAGCGGCGACGTCCTCAGCGGCCTGGTCGGGGCGCTGCTGGCCGGTGGCCTGGAACCGGCCCTCGCCGCCGCGACCGGCGCGTTCGTGCACGGCGTCGCGGGCCAGCAGGCCGCCGCGGCCGGCCCCCCGTCCGCGACGGACGTCCTCGCCGCGATACCACGGGCCACCGCCACCCTGGCGCGCTGATCCACAGCCCGCGTGTCGTCCACACACCGCCGCTGAGCCGGACCGCCGGGCGGTCGGTGTGGCCACAGTGGGGTGATGCACTGCACACTGGGACAGGGAGCGAGGTGGGGATCAGCATGCAGCCGACACTGCAGATGCGCGATGTGTGGACCGTCGCGGACCTGGAGGCGCTCGACGTCGAGGACTGGCGGCGGTACGAGATCGTCGACGGGTCGCTACTGGTGAGTCCCTCCCCGGACCGGCTGCACGAGTTCGTCGGCGCGCAGGTCCGTGCGGCGCTGCAGGCCGCGCTTCCGCCGGGGCTGCTGGTGCTGGGTCCGCTCGGTGTCCGCATCGGCGCGTCCTACCTCATCCCCGACCTCGTCGTCGCCGAGCGCGCGGCGATGCGGCTCACCGGGCCGCTGGCGCCGGCCGAGGTGTTCGTCGCGATCGAGGTCGTCTCACCCGGCTCGATCACGACCGATCGCGTTCTCAAGCCGGCGAAGTACGCCGCCACCGGCATCGGTCACTTCTGGCGGGTCGAGACCGATCCCGCGGGTGTGACGGTGTACGAACTGCCCGCCGGCGGGGACACCTACCGCGAGGTCGGAACGTGGACGCCCGGGCAGGTCGCGCGCATCGAGCGGCCGTTCGAGGTCACTGTCGACCTGCGGACGCTGGTTCCTTAGCCCGGATTCCCCAAGATCGGGTTGGGGTGTCGGCGTGTAGATGAGCGAAAGTGCCTGCCCGGTAAGGGATTGTGGGCTTGTCGAGAGTCCGCGATCACCGAATCGAGAGGCACCTTCCGC
>SCQZ01000454.1 GCA_004299665.1 Jatrophihabitans sp. | reverse complement strand
CGCGCGCGGTGACCAGCGAGACGATCGCGGCGACGAGCGCCTCCACCGCGAAACGCCCGCGGGCGCTCGTCGCGCCGAAGATCTGGGCCAGCCCGTCGACGAACGGCTGTTGCAGTTGCGTGCGGCGCCGCGAGACCGCGGGCCCGGCCGCGTAGACCTCGATGAGGAACAGCCGGGCCGACTGCGGGGCGCCCGCGAGGACACCCAGATACGCGCCGATCAGGCGCTCGAAGCGCTCGATCGGGGTGCCCTGCTCCGGCAGCGAGGCCATCAGCGACGACAACCCGCCGAGCGCCTCCTCGAGCGCCGCGACGAAGCAGTCCTGCTTGGAGCCGAACTGCTGGTAGAAGGTCTCGCGCGACACGCCGGCGCGCTTGATGATCTCCGCGACGGGGGTGTTCACGTAGCCCCGCTCGGCCATCGCCTCGGCCGTTGCGGTGATCATGCGCGAGCGCTGTGCCGCCGCGACCTGCTCGCGGCTGAGCTTGTGCCGTCCGCGCGGCAGCCGCGGCGCGCTCACGGCCGGCGCCTTGCCGGCCGGGACCTCATCGGTGCCGGTCGGGCTGGACGCGCAGCGTGTTGACGAAGGTCGCGAGCATCTCGTAGTGCCCGACCAGCAGGATCAACTCGATCACGGCGGCGTCGTCGAGGTGCTCGCGCAGCAGCGCCCAGGTCGCGTCGTCGAGGTCCTGGGTGTCGTGCAGCGCGTCCGCGGCGGTCAGGATCGCGCGCTCGCGCGCCGTCCACCCGTCGGCCGACGGGCCGGCGAGGACCCGCTCCAGGTCGGCAGCGGTGATGCCGGCCCGTCTGCCCAGCGCGACGTGGTGCTCGTACTCGTAGGCGCACCGGCGCCGGTGGGCCACCCGCAGGATGACCAGTTCGGTCTCGCGTCGGGGCAGCTTCCCGCCCGGCATGAGCCTGCCGGCGAAGTGCAGCCAGCCGCGGAACAGCCGGTGCGCGCGGCCCATGGTGAGGAACAGTCGCGGCGCCTCGGTGCGGGTGACGAGCCCGGCGAGTTGCGCGAACCCCCACGCGAAGGGCCCGGCCTCGCGCAGCGTGCCGGGTGCGATCCGCGGCGCGGTCGTCGTCGTGCTCACCGGGCCGGGGCCGCGGTGGGCATGGGCAGCGCGCGGTTGGCGAGCGCGTGGAACACCCGCATCCCGAGCACGTACAGCGGTTCGGCCTTGCGCTGCACCTGGTTGACCACGCGGATGTCGTTGGAGGTGTAGACGAGGTATCGGTTGCGGTGCACGCCATCGAGGATGGACCTCGCCGCCCGCTCCGGGGTGACGGCCCGCCGCTCGAAGCCCGCGCGCAACCGGCCGAACCGCTCGCCCGCCTGGTCGACGCCGGCGATCTGGACGGTCCCCGCCAGCGGTGTGGCGACGCCACCCGGGCACACCAGGCTCACGCCGATCCCGTGCGGGCGCAGGTCGAAGCGCAGCACGTCCGACACGCCCCGCAGGCCGTACTTGCTCGCGCTGTACGCGGCGTGCCACGGCAGCGCGATGAGCCCGGCAGCGGAGCAGACGTTGACCAGGTGCCCGCCGCGCCCGGCGGCGATCATCTGCGGCACGAAGCACTCGATCACGTGGATCGGCCCCATCAGGTTGACCTCGATCATCGAGCGCCAGTGGCGGTGCTCGAGGTTCTCGACGGTGCCCCAGGCCGCGATGCCGGCCACGTTCATGACCACGTCCATCGGGCCGTGACCCGCGAGCGTGTTCTGCGCGAGCGCGCGCACGGCCGGCAGGTCGCTGACGTCGCACGGCGTCGCGAGCCGCACCGCGTCGCCGATGCCGGCAGCGGTGCGCGCAAGCAGGTCGGCGTCGATGTCGGTGAGGAACAGTTGCGCCCCCTCGGCCGCCGCCGCGACGGCGGTGGCCGCGCCGATCCCGCTGGCCGCGCCGGTGATCAGGACCCGGCGGTCGCGCAGGGTGCTCAGGTCGGGTCGTCGCATCCGGCCATCATAGGCGAACATCGATGTTCGTGGAGATGCCGGCCGGGCCGAGCGGCCCGCGGCGACGGCGCGGGGTCAGTGCAGGATCGCGCCGGGGTTCTCGAGCAGCCGCTGGCGGGACGCGGTGATCTCGACCTCCGCGTCGGAGCGGCCGACCCAGGCGGCGCCCTCGACGCTCTTGCCGGGCTCGAGGTCCTTGTAGACCTCGAAGAAGTGCTGGATCTCGAGCCGGTCGAACTCCGGTACGTGGTGGATGTCGCGCAGGTGCTCGAGCCGCGGGTCGGTGACCGGAACCGCGAGCACCTTGTCGTCGCCGCCGGCCTCGTCGGTCATGCGGAACATCCCGATCGCCCGGCATCGCACCAGCACGCCCGGGTAGAGCGGGTCGCCGTGCAGCAGCACCAGCGCGTCGAGAGGGTCGCCGTCCGCCCCGAGCGTGCCCTCGATGTAGCCGTAGTCCGCCGGGTACTGGGTCGAGGTGAACAGGGTGCGGTCCAGCCGCATCCGGCCGGATGCGTGGTCCACCTCGTACTTGTTGCGGCTGCCGCGGGGTATCTCGATCAGGACGTCGAACTCCACCCGCATAGTGTGGCGCATCATGGGTCGCGCCGGACGAATCGCGGCGATCGCGGTCGGCGCGATCGTGCTCGCCGGCGGCGGGGCGGCGGGCGGCTGGTTCGTCGCGCAGCCGTTCGGCGCGACGACGCCGGACGTGACGCACCCGCCGCCCGCGGTGCTCGGCAGCGCCAACGCCTCGCCGC
>SCQZ01000050.1 GCA_004299665.1 Jatrophihabitans sp. | reverse complement strand
GTACCAGGCGTACGGCCCGGCCTCCGGAAAGATCAAGTTCCTGAGCTACTACTTCCCGGCAGCGACGGACAACGCCGTGAACAAGGCGATGATCGCCGATATCACGAAGGCGGGCGGCACCCCCGACCTGTTCTCCCCCGACGGCTTCGTCGCGGCGCAGATGATCGTGCACGCGGTGCAGCAGGCCGACGGCGACAACGTGGACAAGATGATCAGCGCGCTGCAGGGCTGGACCTTCGACGCGCCGAAGGGCCGGGAGACGGTGCGCGCCTCCGACCACGCGATGCTCCAGCCGATGTTCCAGGCCAAGCTGGTGCAGCAGGGCGGCGCCTGGGCCCCGCAGCTGATCGACACCGTCCCCGCGGACAAGACCGCCCCGCCGGAGAAGGGCAACTGAGCGTGGCCGATGCGGTGCCCGCCCTCCGGTGTTCGGGCCTCGGCCTGACCATCGGAGGCGCCCGCATCCTCGAGGACATCGGCCTGGAGGTCGCGCCGGGCGAGATGCTCGGCGTCATCGGCCCGAACGGCGCCGGCAAGACGACGCTGTTCAACCTGATCTCCGGAGTGCTCCGACCGACCGCGGGGCGCATCGAGCTCGACGGGCGCGACGTCACCGGGACCGGTGCGATCGCCCGGGCCCGGGGCGGCCTGGGGCGGACGTTCCAGACCTCCAGCGTGTTCGCCCACCTGAGCGTGCACGAGAACGTGCGCCTGGCCGCCCAGGCACGCCTCGGCGGCAGCCTGGCCCTGTTCCGCCGTCCGCGCGCCGGTGACGGCGCCGATCACGTCGCCGCGGAACGGCTGGCCGAGGTCGGGCTGTGCGAGCACGCTGCGACACTCGCCGGGCAGCTGTCGCACGGCGACAAGCGCAAGCTGGAGATCGCGTTGCTGCTCGCGGGCCGGCCGAGCGTCATCCTGCTGGACGAGCCGATGGCCGGGCTGGCGACCGGAGACGTGCCGGACCTGGTCGCCCTCATCGCGCGCGTGCATGCGGGCCAGGGGCGCACGGTACTGATGATCGAGCATCACCTGGACGTGCTGCTCGGCCTCGTCGACCGGGTCGCGGTGCTGCACCACGGCCGGCTGCTCGCCTGCGACACCCCGGGCGCCGTCGTCGCCGACCCCCAGGTGCAGGCCGCCTACCTCGGCCAGACCGTGTGAACGCCGAGCGACATCCGGTGGAGCCAGCATGACCGGCGCGGAACCGGTCCTGACGGTCCGGCGTCTGGATGCGGGCATCGGCGGCCAGCAGATCCTGCACGGCGTCGAGTTCGACGTCGCCGCGACCGGCGTGACCGCGCTGCTCGGGCGCAACGGCGTCGGCAAGACGACGACCGCGCGCGCCCTGCTGGGACTGGTGCGCCGCAGCGGCGAGATCCGCTTCGCCGGGGAGCGCATCGACGCCGCACTGACGCACCGCATCGTCCAGCGCGGCCTGGGCTACGTGCCCGAGGACCGCGAGGTGTTCGCGAAGCTGACCGTGCGGGAGAACCTGGAGCTGGCCACCCGCGGCGGCGCCCCCCACACGGATCTGGTCGAGCGGCTCTTCCCGGAACTGACCGAGCGCGCCGACCAACTGGCCGGCACGCTGTCCGGCGGTCAGCAGCAGATGGTGGCGCTGGCGCGGGTGCTGCGTAACGACAACCGGTTGCTCGTCGTCGACGAGCCGACGAAGGGGCTGGCGCCGCTGGTCGTGGGCCAGGTGACCGATGCCCTGGCCGAGGCCGCCGCTCGGGTGCCGGTGCTGCTGATCGAGCAGAACCTGCAGGTCGTCGCGCGGCTGGCACGGGACGTCGTCGTGATCGCCGAGGGCCGCGTCGTGCACACCGGGCCCGCCGCCGAGTTCCTGTCCGACGCGGCGCGGATGCGGGAACTGCTGGGCGTCTCGCGGGCGGCGGCATGAGCACCCTGGTACTGCTCGCGGTCACCGGGCTCGGGCTGGGGGCGCTGTACTTCCTGGTCGCGGCCGGGCTGTCGCTGATCTACGGCCTGATGCGCGTGCTCAACTTCGCGCACGGCGCGTTCCTGACGGTGGGCGGGTACGTGGGCTACGCCGTCGGGGCCCGGTTCGGCACCGCGACGGTGTCCTGGGGGGTCTTCGTGCTGATGCTCGCCGCGGGTGCCGCGACCGGTGCCGTGTTCGCCCTGCTCACCGAGACGGTGCTGATCCGGCGCCTGTACGAGCGGGAGATCGAACAGGTGCTGGTCACCGTCGGGCTCGGACTGGCGACGGTCGCGCTGGTCAACGGCGGCTGGGGCTCCGATGCCCGCGTGATGCCCGCTCCGGCGTGGACCGGCCGCACGACGGACCTGCTCGGCGCCGCCGTGCCCAACGACCGCTTCGTCTGCATCGGCGCCGCGATCGTGGTCCTGATCGCGCTGCTCGGGCTGCTGCACCGGACCCGGTACGGGCTCGTGATCCGGGCCGGGGTGGAGAACCGGGCGATGGTGCGCGCGCTCGGCATCGATGTGCGGCGCTCGTTCACGGCGGTGTTCGTCATCGGCGGCGCCGTCGCCGGTCTGGGCGGCGTCCTCGCCGGCCTGTACAACAGTTCGGTCTCCCCGGGCATGGGCGACTCACTGCTGATCTTCGCCTTCATCGTGGTGGTGATCGGCGGCCTCGGATCGATCGTCGGCTCGGCCGCCGCGGCCGTGGGGGTCGCGCTGCTGCAGCAGTTCGTCAACTACTACGGCACCACCGGCCTGGGTGACTTCACGGTCGTGCTCGCGCTCGCCGCGGTCCTGCTGATCCGCCCCGGGGGCCTGTTCGGCAGGGCGGCCCGCGCATGAGGACACCCCGCGCGGCACGACTCGCGAAGCCGGTCCTCGGCGTCGGGCTCGTCGTCTTCCTGGCGTTCCTGCCGAACCTGCAACTGGACGTCCCGGGCGTGCTTCCGGGGCCCACCTGGACGGCCGGGACGCTGCAACTGCTCGCGCTGTGCCTGGTCGTCGCCGCCCTCGCCGTCACCTACGACCTGCTGTTCGGCCTGACCGGCCTGCTGTCGTTCGGGCACGCGCTCTACTTCGCCGTCGGCGTGTACATGTTCGCGATCGCGCTCGAGCAGTGGCATCTCGCGCTGGTGCCCGTCGCGCTGCTCACCCTGGCGGTGGGTGCCGCCGTCGCCGCGGCCGTCGGCGCGATCAGCCTGCGGGTGGACGGCATCTCCTTCGC
>SCQZ01000453.1 GCA_004299665.1 Jatrophihabitans sp. | reverse complement strand
AAGTAGTGGCCGAGGTCGACCGCCGTTCACGCCTCAACTGTGCCGCGCGCAGACAGCGGTGACCAGACCCGATCTTCCCCACCCCGCAAGGGCCGCAACGCGGCCCCGGCCACTCAGCTGACGGTGCGCTCGCCGAGCAGCAGCCCGATCGTCAGCTCGAGCCGGCTCGCGACGTCCGCCGCCGACGCCCGGCGCGTCACCCAGGAGACCAGGTTCGACAGCCACACCTCGGTGACGATGCGCGCGATCGCGAGCTGCTCCTCGGACGGCTCGCCCGAGGTCAGCGCCCGCGCGATCATGCGGTCCATCAGCCGGCCGACGACGTCGACCTCGCCGGCCGCGGTGGCGTCGGCGAACATGAACGCCCGCGTCATCGCCTCGGTCAGTTGCGGGTCGCGCTGCATCGCCCGGGTCATCCGCTCCAGGATGAACATCAGGCGCTGGTAAGGGGTGTCGCCGGGCAGCGCCAGCCGGTCCGTGCGCTCCTGGGTGCGCTCCAACTCGCGGGCGAGGGCCGCCACCAGCAGGTGGATCTTGGAGGGGAAGTATCGGTACAGCGTGCCGAGCGCGACGTCGGCCCGCTCGGCGACCGAGCGCATCTGCACCGCGTCGTAGCCGCCCCTGGAGGCCAGCGCGAGGGTCGCGTCCAGGATGCGCTTGCGGCGTTCGCGCTGCGCCGACGAACCGAGGTCCTCGGCGCCGGGCGCAGCCACCGGCGCGGCACCGGCACCGCTGCCGACCCGTGTGCGGGACGACGCTGTCATGTTCCACCCTCCGACGGGCCGGCGCCCTCTCCGGGCGATCGGTCAACTGTAACGCGTTCTAGTTGCGAGGTCTGCCACCGGCGGTGGACCACGTCCAGGAACCGCGCCACACCGCGGACGACCCGGGCGCTGCGCACCGACGGGAAGATGTCGAAGGCGTGCTGCGCGCCGGAGATCTCCGCGTACCCGACCGGCGCCCGCGAGACCTGCCGCAACCGCTCCACGAACACCCGGGCCTCCACCGGGGGAACCAGCGTGTCGTTGCGGCCGTGGATCACGAGGAACGGCGGCGCGTCCGCACGGACCCGGTACAGCGGCGAGGCCGCCCGGTAGTCCTGCGGGTAGGCGGCGTCGCCGGACATGACGTACCTGCGGAGCATCGAGTCCAGCCGTTTGCGGGTGTACCCGGCCCCGCTCTCGGCGGTGAAGTCGTAGACGCCGTAGTGCGGCACGCAGGCCTGCACGGCGGTGTCCACGCCCTCGAAGCCCGGTTGCAGCGCGGCCTCGTTCGCGGTGAGCGCCACCATCGCCGCGAGGTGCCCGCCGGCCGACCCGCCGGTGACCGCCAGGAACGACGGGTCGGCACCGTACTCCGCACCGTGCTCGCGGATCCACCGGACGGCACGCTTGATCGCCACCAGGTGCTCGGGCCAGCGGGCCCGCGGCGACAGGGGGTAGTTGGCGGCGACGCACACCCAGCCGCGCGAGGCCAGGTGCATCATCAGCGGCACGCCCTGCTGGTCCTTGGTGCCGATAATCCAGGCGCCGCCGTGGATCTGCAGCAGCACCGGCGCGCCGGACCCGGACGGCTCGGCCGGCGCGTACACGTCCAGTTCGAACCGGCGGCCCCCCGGCGCGTACGGCAGCGAGGCGGTGCGGGTGACCCCCGGCAGCCCCATGGCGAACGGGTTGACCAGCCGCTGCCACGGCGCGTGCTCGTCCGCCGGACCGGGCAGTTCGTCCCGGTAGTCCGGCCCCAGTGCGTCGCGCAGCGCGGCCTCGACCTCGGCACCCGCACGGGCGCCGTCGCGGATCAACGCCACCTGCCCGGATGCCGCGGCGACCGCAGCCACCAGCGCCGCCGGGTCGGCGCGCCGGCGGGCCAGGCTGACGGCCGTGTCGGCGACGGTCGCGGCCAGCAGGTGCGGGGCGAGTTCGGCGGTGAGCCAACCGGCGACGAACGCGGGGACCGCGGCGGGGGCGCCCGGCACGGGCCTGATCGCGTTGGCGGTCAGCGCGACGTTACCGAGTTGGCGGCGCAGGTACCCCACAGCAGTCCAGTGTAGCCCAATACTAGAACGTGTTCTAGTATTGGGTCGTGGAACACCTCAGCGGCCTGGACGCCAGTTTCCTCTACTTCGAGAACGCGGCGCACCTCATGCACGTCTGCGGGTTGCTGGTCCTCGACCCGAGCACCATCCCGGATGGCTACGACTTCACCGCCCTGCGCGACACGATCGCCGCGCGCACCCGCAACACGCCCCAGTTCCGCCGGCGGGTGCACGACCACGCGCTCAACCTGGACCACCCGGTCTGGGTGGACGACGAGGACTTCGACATCGAGCACCACGTGCGGCGCATCACCGTGCCCGCGCCGGGCGAGCGCGAGCAGGTCGCCCAGGTCTGCGCCGATCTGGCGGCGCAACCCCTGGACCGCAGCAGGCCGCTGTGGGAGTTCTGGGTGCTCGAGGGACTCGCCCAGGGGCGCATCGCGGTCTTCACCAAGTTGCACCACGCGACCGTCGACGGGGTCACCGGGGCCACGCTGGTCTCGGACCTGTGCAGCCTCGAACCCGGCGCGCCGCCGCTCGGGGACCGCCCGCGCTGTCGCCGGAGCCCGCTCCCAGCGATCTCGCGCTGATCACCGACGGCGCGATCCGGTGGCTGCGGCGGCCGCTGCGGCTGCCGACCCTGCTGCCGCAGACGCTCAACGTGCTGCCTCAGTGGATCCGGCGGACCCGGCACGGCCAGGCGATGCCCGCGCCCTTCACCGCGCCCCGGACGTCCTTCAACGGCACCGTCACCGGCCACCGCTGCGTCGCCTACACCCGCGTCGGGCTGGACGACATCAAGACGGTCAAGAACGCCTTCGGCACGACCGTCAACGACGTCGTGCTGGCGATGTGCTCCGGCGCGCTGCGGCGCTACCTGGACGACCGCGGGGAACTGCCGGCCACCTCGCTCGTCGCGATGGTGCCGGTCTCGGTCCGCGACCGGTCGGACCGGGCCGGCGTGAATCGCGTGTCGGGCATGTTCACCACCCTCGCCAGCAACGTCGCCGACCCCGTCGAACGCCTGCGCACGATCGCTGCACAGACGGCGGTGGCCAAGGAGCACCACCGCACCATCAGCGCCTCGATGCTGCAGGACTGGGCGCAGTTCGCCCCGGCCAACACGGTGGGTCTGGCGATGCGCCTGGTCAGCCGGCTGCGCCTGGCCGAGCACACCCCCGTGATCCACAACCTGGTCATCTCGAACGTCCCGGGACCGCCGGTGCCGATCTACTTCGCCGGCGCCCGCATCGACGGCTTCTACCCCTTCGGGCCGGTGTTCCACGGCGCCGGCCTGAACGTGACGGTGGTGTCCAACGCGGGCAGCGTCGACATCGGCATCATCGCGGCCCGCGAACTCGCGCCCGCACTCTGGTCGCTCGCCGACGACTTCCCGCCGGCGCTCACCGAACTGGTGGGCGCCGCTCGGGCGCACAGCGGTTCGTGACCGAGGCGCAGGCCGCCAGCAGCGCCGGGACGAACACCTCGCTGGCGCGCACGCAGCCCGCGTGCCCGGTGTCGATCTCGTAGACGGCGGCGTCCGGCAGCGAGCGCGCCAGCGCGTGCTGCCAGCGGGGCAGGACCATCCGGTCCCGCCGGGTGAGCACCAGCGCCGTGGGGACGGTCATCCGGTGGATCCACGCGGTCGAGTCGAAGCGCGCGATGGTGGCGGCCGCCGTCGCGATCTCGGCGGCCGAGGTCTGGCGGAACTGGCGCAGCGCCCACTCGCCGGTGCCGTCGGTGCGGTCCGTGGCGTCGGTGCCGCTCATGCGGTCCGTGGCGTCGGGCGGCATCGCGCGCAGGCCGGCGGCGGACCGCGCGATGCGGCGGCTCGCGGCACGCACGAGGCGGGGGTGGCGCCCCGGCGGCAGGAACGCCGCGGTCGACGCGGCGAGCACCGCGCCGTCGACCCGCTCCGGGTGGCGGCGCCAGGCCAGTTGCGCCACCAGCGAGCCCATCGAGTACCCGACGGCCACGAACCGGCCGATCCCCAGGACGTCGGCGAGCGCGGCCAGGTCGTCGGCGCAGTCCTCCAACCTGAACCGCGGCGAGCGGATGCCCCGGCCGTGCCAGCGCTGGTCGAACGCGATCACCCGGTAGCGCCGCCCGAGCGGCGCGAGCGCCGGGTACCAGCTGAGCAGCCCGGTGCAGCACAGGGCATGCAGCAACACGACGACCGGGGCGCCGTCGTAGGGTGCTCCGGTGTCCACCACGAACGTGCTGCCCCGCCCGGGCAGTTCCACCACCGTGCCCTCCGGAACCTCGCCCACCGCGGGCAGCCGCAGCCAGCGCGCCGCCACCGCGACGGCGCGCGTGCCGAGTGCGCTCATGGGCGATCTCCTCGTGGCCGGTGTTGCCGCTCGGGGTGGCGCCCCCGATACTAGAACGCGTTCTATCAGGAGGGCAGGATGACGGTCGACATCCTCGGGCGTGCCGGACAGGTCCGCGCGGCCGGGGAGTGCGCGCCGCGATCGGCCCGCGATCCGGTGAACCAGCCGATGATCAACAACTGGGTCGAGGCGCTCGGCGACGCGAACCCGATCTACACCTCCGAGGCCGCCGCACGCGCCGCCGGCCACCCCGGCGTGGTCGCGCCGCCGGCCATGATCCAGGTCTGGACGATGGCCGGCCTGCACGGCCGGCGCGCCGCCGACGACCCGCTGCAGATCATGACCGCCCTGCTGGACGAGGCCGGCTTCACCTCCGTCGTCGCCACCAACTGCGAGCAGACCTACCACCGCTACCTGCGCGTCGGCGAGCACCTGCGCATGACCACCGCGCTGGAGGACGTCACCGGCCCGAAGCGGACGGCGCTCGGTGACGGCTGGTTCGTCACCACCCGCAACGTCTGGTACTCCGGCGAGGAACCGGTCGCCGAGATGCGCTTCCGCGTCCTCAAGTTCGCGCCCGGTCCGGCCGCTGCCCCGGCCGGGGCGGACGCGGTGCGTCCGGTCGTCAGCCGCGACACCGCCTTCTTCTGGGAGGGAACCGCCGCGGGGGAGTTGCGCATCCAGCGCTGCGGCGCCTGCGGCACGCTGCGCCACCCACCCGGGCCGATGTGCCCGTCCTGCGGCGCCGACGATCCCGGCTACGTGCTCGCCTCGGGACGCGGCACGGTCTTCAGCTACGTGGTGCACCACCACCCGCCGGTGCCGGGCCGGACGGTGCCGTTCGTCGTGGCCCTCGTGGAACTCGAGGAGGGGGTCCGGATGCTCGGCGGACTCGTCGGGGTCGACCCGGGCGAGGTGCGGATCGGGATGGCGGTCGAGGCGGCGCTGACCCGCGTCGACGACGGCCTCACCCTTCCCGACTGGCGGCCGGCGCGATGATCGGTCCCGGAACCGCACTGCCCGCGATGACGGTCGAGGCCACCCCGACGTTCGTGGTCGCCACCGCCGTTGCCACCCGCGACTTCCAGGACGTGCACCACGACCGGGACGCGGCGCTGGCCCGCGGCAGCAAGGACATCTTCGTGAACATCCTCACCGACACCGGCCTGGTCCAGCGGTTCGTGACCGACTGGGCGGGCCCTGCCGCGCGGGTCCACGACATCAAGATCCGCCTCGGGGTTCCCTGCTACGCCTACGACACGCTGCACTTCAGCGGCGAGGTCACGGCCGTCGACGGCGACCGGGTGACGGTGTCGGTCATCGGCCGCGGTTCGCTCGGCGACCACGTGAGCGGCACGGTCACGGTCAGCGGGGTGACGCCGTGACGGGCATCGGCGGCCGGGCGGCCGTCGTCGGGATCGGGGCCACCGAGTTCTCCAAGGACTCGCGCCGCTCCGAGCTCAAGCTGGCCGCCCAGGCGGTGCGGGCCGCGCTGGCCGACGCCGGTCTGCGCCCGGCCGACGTCGACGGGCTGGTGACCTTCACCATGGACACCAACACCGAGGCCGCGGTCGCGCGCGAACTGGGCATCCCGCAGCTGAGGTTCTTCAGCCGGATCCACTACGGCGGCGGCGCCGCCTGCGCCACCGTCCAGCAGGCGGCGCTCGCGATCGCCGCCGGGGTGGCCGAGGTCGTCGTCTGCTACCGGGCGTTCAACGAGCGTTCCGGGCACCGGTTCGGGCAGTTCTCCACGGCGCTGGCGTCGGCGCCGACCTCTTCCGGGGTCGACGCGAGCTGGTCGTACCCGATGGGACTGGGCACCCCAGGGGCGCAGGTGGCGATGGTGGCGCGCCGCTACATGCACGTGACGGGGGCGACGAGCGAGGACTTCGGCCGGGTGGCGGTGGCCGACCGCAGGCACGCCGCGACCAACCCGAAGGCCTTCTTCTACGGCAGGCCGATCACGCTGGCCGAACACCAGGCCTCGCGGTGGATCACCGAGCCGCTGCACCTGCTGGACTGCTGCCAGGAGTCCGACGGCGGCGTGGCCGTCGTGGTGACCTCCGCCGAGCGGGCGCGGGACCTGGCGCAGCCGCCGGTGCTGGTGCGCGCGGCCGCCCAGGGCAGCGGGCCGGACCAGTTCGTGATGACCAGCTACTACCGCGACGCGCTCACCGGCCTGCCGGAGATGGGCATCGTCGCGAACCAGTTGTGGGCGCAGGCCGGCATCACGGCGCAGGACGTCGACGTCGCGGTCCTGTACGACCACTTCACGCCGTTCGTGCTGATGCAACTCGAGGAACTGGGCTTCTGCCCGCGCGGCGAGGCGCGGCACTTCGTCGCCGACGGCGGCATCGAGATCGACGGCCGGCTGCCGGTGAACCCGCACGGCGGGCAACTGGGGGAGGCGTACATCCACGGCATGAACGGCATCGCCGAGGGCGTCCGGCAGGTGCGCGGCACGGCCGTGAACCAGGTCGCACGCGTCGAGCACGTGCTCGTCACCGCGGGCACCGGCGTACCCACGTCAGGCTTGGTGCTCGGCCGCTGACGCCGCGGTATCAGCCCGGCGCGGGCCGGTACCGCGCCGCGGCACGCGCACGCGCCTTGACGGCCTCGACCTCGCGGTCGCGCGGCGGGGCCGGCGTGACCAGGGCGTCGAGGAGGTGCTGGGTGATCGCCGCGACGGCGCCGACCGCCTCGTCGAACGCCGGACGGTTCGCGGCGGACGGCTTGGCCGCGCCACTGATCTTGCGGACGTACTGCAGCGCGGCGGCCCGCACCTCCTCCGGGGTGGCCGGTGGCGCGAAGTTGTGCAGGGTGCGGATGTTGCGGCACATGGCGCTCAGGGTGCCAGAGCGTCCGATCCGCTGTCACGGTCGGCGCCGGCGGGGGCGGCGGTCCGGGCGAGGTGCTGCCCGGCCAGGTAGCCGAACACGAGGGCCGGGCCGATGGTCGCGCCGGGACCGGCGTAGGTGTGACCCATGACGGGGCTGCTGGCGTTCCCGGCGGCGTACAG
>SCQZ01000452.1 GCA_004299665.1 Jatrophihabitans sp. | reverse complement strand
CTCGACACATGCCCCCCTGCTGACGATGCCGTTCTCGACGTAAGCGGTCGAACGCCAGCAGAGGTCGTCGCCGACGTGGAGCGTCTGACGATCACATGAGCGCATCGGGGCGACCCAGCGATTTGGTACTCGATCGTGGTCGCCACAGAGGGCTACTCCTTCTGTGGCACCTGTCAACGCGGACAAGGCGCGAGCCCCTCGGAATCGTCCTTGGTCAGGTGGAGGAGTTGCATCTGGAGAGCCTTGATCCGCCGCGTCAGGTCGGCTGAACCAATCCGGTCGATCCGCGGCCACAACCGCAGCCCCGCCGCTGGTTCGGCGCTCCGGCCGCTCGATGCCGCCAACGGGTCTACGGGGCTCGTCGTAGACCCGCTTCGTGTCGGCGTCGACGGTGGTCCCGTAGCCGATGAGATCTTCCTTGTCGGTTGCAGTTCAGTCGCATGCTTGCCAAGCCGCAACACCTGTGACATAGTGTCTGCTACACATTGTCACGTATAAATCTCTCCCCACTGGAGCAGCGATGACCACCTGGACCGTCGGCGTTCGCGCGCAGCAGGACGACTACGAGCAGGCACTGCGGCTCCTGTCCGAGGCCGCGGTGCGCAAGCACTTCGAACCGTACGTGGACATCGTCTGGGACTCCCCGGATCTCGCGGTGACCGAGGGCGACCCGCGATGGATCCTGTCGGAGTCGACCGACCCGCTGGGGCGCCACCCGTGGTACCTCGCACTGCCCGAGGACAAGAAGATCGCGATCGGGATGTGGCGGCAGGCGAACGTCGCCAAGGTCGGCCTGCAGTTCGAGGAACTGCTCATCGCCGGCGTGATGAACCACCTCCAGACCCTGCCGAACGGCTCGCCGGAGTTCCGCTTCCTCACGCACGAGGCCTTGGAGGAGTGCAACCACACCCTGATGTTCCAGGAGATGGTGAACCGCATCGGCATGGACGTCCCCGGCGGCAGCCGGTGGTTCACGGCGGCCGTGCCGTTCCTCGCGGTCGCGGGTCGCTTCCTCCCCGCGATCTTCTTCACCGGCATCCTCGCCGGCGAGGAGCCGATCGACCACCTCCAGAAGGGGATCCTGCGCTCCGGCCAGCAGGTCCATCCGATCATGGAGGGGGTCATGCGCATCCACGTCGCGGAGGAGGCGCGGCACATCTCCTTCGCGCACAAGTTCCTCGCCCATCGCGTGCCGCGGATGAGCCGCCCCGCCCGGTTCGTGCTCTCGCTCGCATTCCCGGTGACGATGCGGGTGCTGTGCGACGTGATCGTCATCCCGCCGAAGCAGTTCTGGGAGACGTTCGACATCCCCGCGGACGTCAAGCGCGACCTGTTCTGGCGCAAGCCCGAGTCGCGGCGCATGCTGCGGGGCTACTTCGGCGACGTGCGCATGCTCGCCGAGCAGATCGGCCTGATGAACCCGGCCGCGCGGCTGGTGTGGCGGCTGTGCGGCATCGACGGCGAGCCGTCGCGCTACCGCAGCGAGCCGGACCGCCGGCCGGAGCCGGCCGCCGCCTGACCGGAGCGGCCGCGTCATGTCGTACGTCATCGCGCAGTCGTGCTGCAACGACACCTCGTGCGTGTTCGCCTGCCCGGTGAACTGCATCCACCCCACCCCCGACGAGCCGGACTTCGCCACCGCCGAGATGCTCTACGTCGATCCATCCGCGTGCGTCGGCTGCGGCGCCTGCGTGACGGCGTGCCCGGTCGGGGCGATCATGCCGGTCGAGCAACTGGCACCGCGGCTGTCGGCGTTCGCCGAACTCAACGCCGCGTTCTACCGCGAACCGCGCGACCGGCCGCCGCTCGCCCCCGTCGTCCCCGCGCCGGTCGCGGTGACGGGGCGCTTCGACGTCGCGATCGTCGGGTCCGGCCCGGCGGCCATGTACGCCGCCGACGAGGTGTTGCTGCAGCCCGGCGCCCGGGTGACCGTGTACGAGCGCCTCGCGCAGCCCTACGGCCTGGCGCGGTACGGCGTCGCCCCGGACCACCGCGAGACCCGTGCCATCACCGCGCTGTTCGACCGCATCGCCGCCGACCCGCGATTCCGGTTGCGCACCGGTGTCGAGGTCGGGCGCGACCTGACGCACGAGGAACTGGTGCGGCGGTACGACGCGGTGATCTACGCGGTCGGCGCGGCGACCGACCGCCGCCTGGGCGTCCCCGGCGAGTCACTGACGGGGTGTGTCCCGGCCACGGACTTCGTCGCCTGGTACAACGGGCACCCTGACGCGGCCGGTGTGCGCCACGACCTCTCCGGTGATCGCGCGGTGGTCGTCGGCAACGGCAACGTGGCGATCGACGTCGCCCGGATCCTCACCGCCGACCCGCGGTCACTCGCGGCGACGTCGGTCGCGCCGGCGGCGCTGGCGGCGTTGCGGGCCAGCCGGATCGAGGAGGTCGTCCTGCTCGCGCGGCGCGGGCCGGAGCACTCGGCGTTCACGGTGCCGGCCCTGATCGACCTGATCGCCACCCCCGGGTTGCAGGTCGTCGTCGACGGTGAGCTCGCAGGAACCGACGGGGTCGGCGCCGACCCGTTCGCCGCCGCCCACAAGCTCCGGCTGCTGCGCGACCTGGCGCCCGCCTCGTCCCCGCGCGACGGCCGGCGTCGCGTCGTGCTGCGCTACGGCGCCGCCCCGCGGCGCATCCTGGGCGAGGACCGCGTCACCGGGGTGGCCTGCGGCGAGCAGGTGATCGACTGCGGACTCGTGCTGACCGCCATCGGTTACCGCGGCGTGCCCGTCCCCGGGCTGCCCTTCGACGAGGCGACCGGCACGGTGCCGCACGAGCGCGGGCGGGTGGCGCCGGGTGTCTACGTGGCGGGCTGGATCGAACGCGGGCCCCGCGGCTTCCTGGGCACCAACAGGACCTGCTCGCGCGAGACGGTGCGCCGACTGCTCGAGGACATCGGCGCCGGGCTGATCGCGACGCACGCGGAGCCCGGACAGCGCCTCAGGGTCGGGGTCCTCCCACGGATGTAGGTGTGAATACCCACGTGGGCCGATGCCCGCGCGGTGCCGGGCGGCCTACCGTTCGGGTGTGATCGAAGCAGAGGCACTCAGCAAGCGGTTCGGCTCCAAGCTCGCGGTCGACCGGCTCACCTTCACCGTCCGCCCCGGCGTGGTGACAGGCTTCCTCGGCCCCAACGGGGCGGGCAAGTCGACCACCATGCGGATGCTGCTGGGGCTGGACCGTCCCACCGGCGGCTCGTCGCGCGTCAACGGCAAGCGG
The DNA here is from genome assembly GCA_004299665.1 of Jatrophihabitans sp. Lineage (GTDB taxonomy): Bacteria > Actinomycetota > Actinomycetes > Mycobacteriales > Jatrophihabitantaceae > FW021-bin43. The sequence goes on along the minus strand of SCQZ01000452.1, from coordinate 6,098 downwards.
TACGTCGACAGCGCCGCGCCGCTGCACGAGGTCGGTGCGCTGCTCGAGGCACGCGCCATCCACAGCGGCCGGTCCGCCCGCAACCACCTGCGCGCGCTCGCCGCGACCCATGGCATCGGCAACCGGCGGGTGGACGAGATGCTCGCCCTGGTGGGCCTCGAGTCGGTCGCACGCAAGCGGGCCGGCGGCTTCTCGCTCGGCATGGGGCAGCGGCTGGGCATCGCCTCGGCGCTGCTCGGCGACCCGCAGACGCTCATCCTGGACGAGCCGGTCAACGGCCTGGATCCCGAGGGCATCGTGTGGATCCGCACGCTGCTGCAGCGACTGGCCGGCGAGGGCCGCACCGTGTTCGTCTCCTCGCACCTGATGAGCGAGATGGCGCTGATGGCCTCCCACGTGATCGTCGTCGGGCAGGGCCGGCTGATCGCCGACGCCGGTATCGAGGAACTGCGCAGCCAGGCGGCCCGGGACACCGTGCTGGTCCGCTGCGCGGAGGCATCGCGACTCGCCGCCGCCGTCTCCGGGGAGGGGGTGACGGTGACGGCCTCGCCGGACGGCGCCCTGCACGTCGCCGGGGCCAGTTCCGCCCAGATCGGCCGCGCGGCCCTCGCCGCGGGGATCGCGCTGGAGGAGCTCACGCCGGTGCGCGCCTCGCTGGAGGAGGCGTTCATGGAGATCACCAAGGACTTCGTCGAGTTCGACACCGTGACCGGAGGCACCCGATGACCCAGCTGGCCCAGCCGAGCCCGGCCACCCGCTACCACCTGTCCGCACCCGGGATCCTCCGCTCGGAGTGGATCAAGCTGCGCTCGCTGCGCTCGACGTGGATCAGCCTCGTCGTCGCGGCGGTGCTCGCGATCGGTCTGGGCGTCCTGTTCTCGGCCCTGCGCGGCAACGACTTCTCGCACCACGGCGTGATCCCCGGTCCGTTCTTCGACCCGGTCGCCGTGTCGCTGCGCGGTGTCTACCTCGCGCAGGTGGCCGTCGGTGTCCTCGGGGTGTTGCTGATCACCGGGGAGTACAGCACCGGCATGATCCGGGCGTCGTTGACGGCCGTGCCGCGGCGCGCGCCGGTGCTGCTCGCGAAGACGGCGGTGTACGCCGTCGCCAGCTACGTGGTCGCGGTGGTGGCGACCTTCTTCGCCTTCCTGGGCGGGCAGGCCGCGCTGGGCGCGTACGGCTTCGGGGTGTCGCTGTCGTCCCCCGGCGCGCTGCGCGCGGTCTTCGGGGGGGCGCTCTACCTCATGGTCGTCGGGCTGCTCGGCCTGGGGCTGGGCTTCGCGCTGCGCAACACCGGCGGGGCCATCGCCACGCTCTTCGGGCTGTTGCTCATCCTGCCCGCGCTGGCGCAGGCGTTGCCCAGCAGCTGGCAGGACCACATCGACAAGTACCTGCCGATGACCGCCGGCACCCAGATCATGGTGACCAAGCCGGACGCTGGGTCGCTGTCGCCGTGGACCGGGCTGCTCGTCTTCGCCTGCTACGCGCTCGCGGCACTGGTGGCCGGCGCGATCGTGCTGCGCCGGCGCGACGCCTGAGGGCAGGATGTCCGTGTGACCACGCGCGCGGGCAGGCGCTCGCTGCTGTGGGACGGCGTCCTCGCGCTCGCCGTCGCGCTCAGCGCGCTGCCCGCCCTGCGGCACGGCCTGCACGACCTGCGGGCCCTGCCGTTCGCGCTGGCCCTCGCGGTACCGCTGCTGTGGCGGCGCCGGGCACCCGCGGCCGTGTTCGGGGTGCTCGCGGCCGTCGCCTTCGTGCAGTGGCTGGTGTTCCGGCCGGTGGTGGCCGACCTCGCGCTGCTCGTCGCGTTCGCGACCGTCGCCACGCGGTGCCGGCCCCGCGTGCTGGTCGGCGCCGCCGCGGTGATGGAACTGGGCGTCGTCCTCGCCGTGGCCCGGTACACCCCGTCCAGCGGCAATCCCCTGCTCGCATGGCTATTCCTGACGGGGTTGGTCACCGCGGCCGGGGCGCTGGGCATCTACGCCCGGGTGCGCGCGGCATACGTGGCCGAGGTCGAGTTGCGGCTGCGGACCCTCGAACGCGAGCAGGACCGGCAGGCCCAACTGGCCGCGGCGACGGAGCGGACCCGGATCGCCCGCGAACTGCACGACATCGTCGCCCACAACCTGGCCGTGCTGGTCGCCCTCACCGACGGCGCGTCCTTCACGGTGCGCACCGACCCCGCCCGCGCCGAGCGCGCGGTGGCGGAGGCGTCCGCCGTCGGCCGGACCGCGCTGCGGGAGTTGCGCCAGGCGCTGGGGGTGCTGCGGGCGGACGACGCCGCGACGGACCTCGCGCCCGCCCCCGGCCTGGCGAACCTCGACGGGCTCATCGCGCCGCTGCGGCACACCGGGGTGGCCGTGACCACCCGGACGACGGGCGCGACCGATGCCCTGCCGGCCGGCCTGCAGCTCGCGATCTACCGGATCGTGCAGGAGTCGCTCACCAACGTGGTCAAGCACGCGGTGGGTGCCTCCCGCGTGGACATCGCGATCGCCGTCGTGGACGGTGACGTGACGCTGGCGGTCTCCGACGACGGGGCGCCGACCACCTGCCTGCCGGCCGTCACCGGTTCCGGGATCGACGGCATGCGCGAGCGCGCCGCCGCCCACCACGGGACCGTGCGGACCACCGCGACCGCGCAGGGCTGGTGCGTGGTGGGCCGCTTCCCCGCCGCGCGCGAGGTCCCCGTCCCGTGATCCGGGTGCTGCTCACCGACGACCAGCCGTTGCTGATCACCGGGTTGCGCATGGTGCTCGACGCGCACGAGGGGATCGAGGTGGTCGGCGAGGCCCACGACGGCGAGCAGGCCGTGACGGCCGCCGCGCGGCTGCGACCGGACGTCGTCGTGATGGACGTCCGCATGCCGGTGCTCAACGGTATCGAGGCGACGCGGCGGATCACGGCGGACCAGCCGGACGTCCGCGTACTGATCATGACCACGTTCGACCTCGACGAGTACGCCTTCGCCGGCCTACGGGCCGGGGCCAGCGGCTTCGTGCTCAAGGACATCGCCCCGGAGGCGTTCGTGGACGCGATCCGCACCGTCGCGGCCGGCGACGCGGTCGTGGCGCCCCGGGTCACCCGACGGCTGCTCGAGACGTTCGCCGCGCACCTGCCGGACCCGCAGCCGGACGGGCGGCTGGACTCGCTCACCGAGCGGGAGCGGGAGGTGCTCGTCGCGATGGCGCTGGGGCGCACCAACGGCGAGATCGCCGCGGAGTTCTGCCTGTCGGAGGCGACGGTGAAGACGCACGTCAGTCGCGTGCTGGGCAAGCTCGGTGCCCGCGACCGGGTGCAGGCGGTCATCGTGGCCTACGAGACGCGGCTGGTGGTTCCGGCCTGAGGGTGCCGTCGGTCCTGTCGGCACGGGGGTGCACAGTGTTCGGTATGTCGATCTCCGATGTGATGGCCGCCCGTCTCGCCGGAATGTCCGACGCGATGGCCGCGCGATACCGGGACCTGCACGCCAACCCCGAACTGTCGATGCAGGAGCACCGGACGGCCGGCATCGTCGCCGCGGCGTTGCGCGAGTCCGGCTTCGAGGTGGCCGAGCGCGTGGGGGTCACCGGCGTCGTCGGTCTGCTGCTCAACGGTGCCGGGCCCACGGTGCTGCTGCGTGCGGACATGGACGCGCTGCCGGTAGCGGAGGCGACCGGCCTGCCGTACGCGTCGGCCGCACGCGGCGTGGACCCGGACGGCGCGGAGCAACCGGTGATGCACGCCTGCGGGCACGACGCCCACGTGACCTGCCTGCTGGCCGCCTGCGAGGTGCTGGCCGCGGACCGCGCGTCGTGGGCGGGCACGGTGCTGGCGGTGTTCCAACCGGGGGAGGAGGTCGGCGCGGGCGCCCGGGCGATGCTGGACGACGGGATCTTCGAGCGGTTCGGGCGTCCGGACGTGTGCCTGGGCCAGCACGTCTCGCCCCTGCCGGCCGGGCACCTGGCGCTGCGCAGCGGCCCGACGATGGCGGCCTCGGACAGCTTCCGGGTGCGGATGTTCGGCCGCGGCGGGCACGGTTCGATGCCGAATGCCACCGTGGACCCGGTCCTGATGGCCGCCTCGACCGTGGTCCGGTTACAGGGTGTCGTGGCGCGCGAGGTCGCCGCCACCGACGCGGCCGTCGTCACCATCGGCTCGCTGCATGCCGGGACCAAGGAGAACATCATCCCGGACGAGGCCGACCTCAAGGTCAACATCCGTTCCTACGAGCCGGATGTGCGCACCCGGGTTCTCGGTGCGGTCGAGCGCATCATCTCCGCCGAGGCGCAGGCCTCCGGGGCGCCGCGCCCTCCCGAGATCACGACGCTGCACACCTTCCCGGTCACCGTGAACGAGCCCGCCGCCGCCGAACGGGTGCGTGCGGCCCTCGCGGCCGAGTTCGGGGACGACCTCGTGCACGAGATGCCGCTGGTCCCCGGCAGCGAGGACTTCGGGGCGTTCGGCACGCGGGCCGAGGTGCCGTCGGTGTTCTGGTTCTACGGCGGTGTCGATCTCACCCCCGAAGCGATGGCGGCGTTCGCCCGCGGCCGGCCCTCCAGCGACGTGCCGTCGAACCACTCGCCGCTGTTCGCACCGGTCATCGACCCCACCCTGGCCACGGGGGCGCGTGCCCTGCTCGCCGCGGCGCTGGAGTGGCTGGCACCGCGAGGTGCCCGGTGACCGCGACGTTCCGCCCGGCCCCGGGATGGCCGCCCCCGCCGCCGGGCTGGGTGCCGGGACCGGGCTGGCAGCCGGACCCGTCGTGGCCGCCGGCCCCGCCCGGGTGGCAGTTCTGGGAGACGCCCCCCGACACCGGCGCACCCGCGGTCACCGCAGTCCCGCCGGCCGCCGCCCCGTCGGCCGCGGTCCCGCCGGCACCCGTCACTCCGGCCGCCGCCACGCCGGAGCCGCACGTCGGCTGGCGCGAGCGGCACGCCGAGAAGCGGACGGAGCGTGACCACCAGCACGCGGTGGACGCCTGGCAGCACGAACAGGACCTGCTCGACGCCCTGGCCGGTGCGGCAGGGGCCGCGGCCACGGGCGCGCCCGGCGTCGACGGGCTGGTCACCAAGGCCGGCGAATGCGCGCTGTGGCGCTCCCGCGCGGCGCTGATCGAACCGCACCGCGCGGCCGGCAGCTACCACGGCGGCTATTCCGGCGTCAGCCTGCACGTCGCCAAGGGCGTGAGCTACCGCGTCGGCGGAACGCGCGGTCACTACGTGCCGGGGCCGGAGGTGCAGACGCCGGTGGACACCGGGACGGTCTTCGTCACCACGGCGCGGGTCGTGTTTACCGGTTCGCGCGCGACGCGGGAGTGGGACTACGACAAGCTGATCGCGGCCGACGCCAGCGCCGACGACCTGGTCACGCTGCTGCACGTCTCGAACCGGCAGAAGGTGTCGGGCATCTCCTTCCCCGCGCCGACGCGCTTCCCCGACTACTTCGCGCTCGGGGTGGCGATCGCCCAGCAGGGTGCGGCGGCGGTGCGCGACGAGCGGGCCCGGACGGCGGCCGACCACCGTGCCGGGAAGCCGTAGGTCAGCGCAGCCGCATCCCGGCGATCAGTTCGCGGCCCCGCTCGGCGTAGCGGTGCTCGACCAGCACCTCGTACTTGGTCGCGACGACCTGGCTGATCGAGGCGAAGTCGCGCCGGCCGGTACGGGTCGCGGCGGCGTAGCCGATCTGGCTCCAGACCAGCCCGAACAGGGCTCCCAGCAGCGGGGTCAGCGCGACGTAGGCCAGCCCGGCGCGTGACGTGCTGAACAGGGCGAATGCGAGCCCGACGAACAGCCCCAGCCACAGTCCCGATGTCGCGCCCGCGACGGCGATCTTGCCGCGGGTCAGCCGGCCGGTGACGCGTTCGATCGTCTTCAGTTCGGTCCCGACGATCGCGACGTTCTCGACCGGGAAGTCGTGTTCGGCCAGGTAGTCGACGGCTTGCTGGGCCTGGTCGTACTGGTCGAAGATCCCGAGGGACATGGGGAACTGCAGCGCCAGCCCCTGGGGCCCGCCGGCGGCGGGCGGACGTATGAAGCTCATCGGTGACTCCTCTCGCCACCGTCGTTCCTACCCGATCAGCGGCGCGGGCGGCGCCTCCTGCTCAGCGCGACGATCAG
>SCQZ01000451.1 GCA_004299665.1 Jatrophihabitans sp. | reverse complement strand
GGTTCTTCGCCAGGTACTGCTGGTGCAGGTCCTCGGCGAAGAAGAACTGGGTGGCCGTGTCGATGGGCGCGATCTCGGTGGTGACCTCGCCGTACCCGCGCTCGCGCAGCACCGCGCCGAAGGCATCGCGCGCACGCTCGGCGGGGGCGCGCTGGTCGCCCGTCGTCAGGTAGATCGCCGAGCGGTACTGCGTGCCGACGTCGTTGCCCTGGCGCATCCCCTGCGTCGGGTCGTGCGCCTCGAAGAAGCGGGCGAGCAGGTCGTCATAGCTCACCGCGGCCGGGTCGAAGGCAACCAGTACGGCCTCGCTGTGCCCGGTGCGGCCGGTGCAGACCTGCTCGTAGGTGGGGTGCGGGGTGTACCCGCCGGCGTATCCGACGGCCGTCACCCACACTCCCGGGAGCTGCCAGAAGATCTCCTCGGCGCCCCAGAAGCACCCCAGGCCGAAGATCGCGACCTGCGTCCCGGCCGGGTACGGGCCGACCAGCGGCCGTCCGGTGACGACGTGCTGGGTGGCCAGCGGGTACGGGTAGGTCTGGCTGCCGGGCAGCGCGTGCGCGGCGTCGACCGGTTCGGTCCTGGTGTGCGCGAACAGCATGCCTGCCACGGTACGGCGCTCGGCGTAGCCTTGGCGATGTGAACACCGCCGCCCGCTGCCGCGCCCGCACCCCGGCAGGGTCGTCATGACGCAGTGGGGCCTGGACACCATCTTCAACCCCGGCAAGCGCCACATGGACGAGGAGAAGCGCCGGCTGCAGTCCACCCGCGAGGAGATCGGCGACAGTTCCGGGGGGCGGCGCATCGACCTGGAGTCGGGCAAGGTCACGATCCGCAGGGCCGGGCCGGGCACACCGCCGGACGACGAACCGCCGGCCGGGGCCGTCGAGGACGACGACACCGAGGACCGCACCGAGGACGGCACCGGCGCGCCGGACGCGCTTGACATCGCGGACGACACCGATCCGAACGCCGACTGACGCCGCCCGTCGCCGCCGGTCGCAACCGGTCTCCGTAGCGCGGGGCGCGGCGGGTACCCGGCCCCAGACATGCCGATCCCCCCGGTGGGCGGGGGTGCCACCGGGGGGATCGGGTCATTGAACACCGAGCGCCGGTGCGAGCACCGGTTTGTCGGTCTTGCGGTTCCGGTCCGACACTCGCCGGGCGGGGGTTCCGTCGAGTGGGTGGACCGAAATGGGTGCCACGCGCGAGTCGATGGGCGGGGGATCCAACGCCTCGGTTGTGACTATGGAATTGTTCGGGCAGATCGCCCGGCGCGGGTGCGCTCTCCCACTCTGACGTGAAGTTGCCGTAAAGTCAAGAGGGTCGACGGACACTTTCCAGAATTGTTCGGCGCGTCAGCTTGCGCTGCTGCCCAGATGCACACTCACGGTGTGGCTCGATCCGCCGCGATCGTAGCCGAGTTTCACGGTCTGCCCCGGCGCGTGGGATCGGACGGCTGCCACCAGGTCGTCCGCCGAGCCGATGCGCTGCGCGCCGAGCGTGGTCACGACATCGCCGGGCTGCAGCCCCGCCGAGGCCGCCGGGCTGCCCGGGGTGACGGTGCGGATGGCGGCGCCCCGGGGCGCGTCGGTCACCGTGACACCCAGCATCGCGTGCGTCGCGCGTCCGGTGGCGATCAGTTCGGCGGCGATGCGGGCAGCCTCGTCGGACGGGATCGCGAACCCGATGCCGATGTTGCCCGCCTGGCTCTGGCCGGGCAGTTGCAGCCCGCCGCTGCCCGCGGTGGCGATCGCCGCGTTGATGCCGACGACATCGCCGTTGAGGTTGACCAGCGGCCCGCCCGAGTTGCCCGGGTTGATGGCGGCATCGGTCTGGATCGCGTCGAAGACCGTCTGGCCGCCGGCGGTGGAGCCCGTCTGGACCGGGCGGGCGGTGTTGCTGACGATGCCGGCCGTCACGGTGTCGGACAGCCCGAGGGGCGCCCCTACCGCCACGACCGACTGGCCGACGATCAAGGTGGACGACGGCGCGAAGGTCGCCGCGGTGAGGTTCCCCAACCCGATCTTGACGACGGCCAGGTCGTCGGAGACGTCGGCGCCCGTCACGGTGGCGGAGGCGCTGCGGCCGTCGGCCAGCACGACGGTGATCGAGCCGCCGGAGGCCGCCGCCGCGATGACGTGGTTGTTCGTCAGCACGTAGCTGCCGTCGGCGCTGCTGCGGATGATCACTCCGGAGCCGGTGTCCGCCTGTTGCTGACCGGTGACGTCGATCGTGACGACACTCGGTGAGATGCGGGCCGCGGCTGCCGGGATCGACCCGTCCAGCTTCGGTTGCGGCGCCGCGCTGGTGTTGAACAGCAGGCCGCTGGCCGTGCCGGAGGAACCGCCGCTTCCGCTCCACGCGACCGTTGCTGCCCCGATGCCGCCGCCGATGACGGCGGCCACGACGGCGACGATCGCGTACTCGCGGACCCGCGACGGTCGCCGCCGTGCGGGGGGCTCGGCGGCGGTGGCCGGGGCAGGGACCTGCTCGGAGGGCGGAGCGGGCGGCGGAGGCATCCACACGCCGCCGGCCCACCCCGGTTCGGGCGACGGGGTGGTCGGCGTCTGCGTCATGCCTTCAGCCTGCCCACGGAGTCTGAGCGCGATCCGGGTGCTCCCTGTGCGGTGCAGGAGAATCCTGTGCCGGAGCGGGCCGCGTCACGTGGCGGCGGGATCCCAGTTGCCGCCGTGCGCCCGCTGGATCAGGTCCGTGACCACCGGGGCGATCACCTGGGGGAAGCCGCCGAGTTGCACCGCGAGGCTGTAGCGGTCGGTCGCGACGGTGGAGGCGGGGTCGCCGTCGTCACCGGTCATGCGCTCGCTGAGGGTCAGGACCTGGAAGGCGACGCCCCGCGCGGTGAGGAAGGCGCTGGCGCGCTGGACCTCGCCGTCATCGACGGTCTGCAAGAACAGCTGCCCGGTCAGCCAGCCCGTGACGTCCATCGCCCCATTCTGCCCTCGCCGCGTCACGGGGGCTGGCACCCGCCGGGCCCAGGTGCGAGGGTGAGCGGCGTGAACGTCTTGTTGATCGGCCCGCCGGGCTCCGGCAAGGGGACGCAGGGCGAGCGGCTGGCGCGCCGCCTCGGCCTGGAGCACATCGCGGCCGGTGATCTGCTGCGGGCGGAGGTGGCGGCCGGGACGCCGCTCGGACGCCAGGTCTCGCAGATCATGCGTTCCGGGGAGCTCGTCCCCGACGTCGTGATCATCGCGCTGGTGATGCCGAAGGTGCTGGCGGCGGCCGACGCGCACGGGTACCTGCTCGACGGCTTCCCCAGGACGGTCGCGCAGGCCCAGGAGGCCCGCGCGCTCGCGGAACGGGTCGGCGCCTCGCCCGACGCGGTGTTCTACCTGGACGTCCCGCGCGAGGAGCTGATGCGGCGCATCCTCGCGCGCGCCGCCGTCGAGGGGCGGGCCGACGACAACGCGCAGACCGTCGCCACCCGGCTCGCCGTCTTCGAGGAGGCCACCCGCCCGCTGGTGGACTACTACCGCAGCCGGGGCCTGCTGCACGTCGTCGACGCCAACCGGGACGAGGACACCGTGACCGCCGCCCTCATCGACGTGCTGGACCGCGTCTGATCAGTCCGGGACCGGGGCCGGCAGATCGCGCTTGACGACCTTGCCGGCGGGGTTGCGCGGCAGCGCGTCCAGGAAGACCACCTCGCGCGGCACCTTGTAGCGCGCCAAGTTCTCCTTCACGAACGTCTTGACGACGTCCTCGTCGAGCCCGGCGCCCGGCTCGCGCACCACGTACGCCCGCAGCCGCTGGCCGAACTCCGGATCCTCCACGCCGACCACGGCAGCCTCGACGATCTCGGCGTGGCCGGCCAGCAGGTCCTCGATCTCGCGCGGGAACACGTTCTCGCCGCCGGAGACGATCATGTCGTCGTCGCGGCCGTCGACGAACAACCGCCCTGCGCCGTCGAGGTGGCCGACGTCGCCGGTGGACATCAGCCCGGCGACGATCTCCTTGCTGCCGCCGCCGGTGTAGCCCTCGAACTGGATGCTGCTGCCGACGAAGATGCGCCCGCTGGAGCCGGGCGGCACCTCGTTGCCGTCCGGGTCCAGCAGCTTGACGACGGTGCCGTGCGGCGGCGTGCCCACGGTGCCCGGCGCGGCGCGCAGGTCGGCCGGGGTCGCGATCGTGGCGAAGGCGACCTCGGTCGAGCCGTAGAGGTTGTAGACGACGTCGCCGAACACCTCCGTCGCCCGCTGGGCGAGTTCGGGGGCGAGCGCCGAGCCGGAGACCGCGACGATCCGCAGCGCCGACAGGTCGCGCGAGGCGATCTCGGCCGGGCCGAGCGCCAGCAGCCGGTTCAGCAGTACCGGGACGGTGATCAGGGTGTCGCAGCGGTGGGCCTGCAGGCCGTCCAGCACCGCGGTCGGGTCGAACCGGCGCTGCATCACCACCGTGTTGCCCAGCCCGAGGGCGAGCATCGAACTGAGCAGCCCCCACGCGTGGAACCCCGGGGCGGCGAGCATCACCGTGCGCCCCGCGCGCAGCGGGATCTTGGACAGGTAGCCGCCCGGGATCGCCAGCGAGAGCTTCATGTCACGCGGTGCGCCCTTGGGCGTGCCGGTGGTGCCGCTCGTGAGGAGCACGATGCGCTGCTTGCGCCCCGGCCGGCGTGGGGTCGTCGCCGGGGCCGTCGCCGCCAGCGACTCGATGGTGGCCACGGTCTGGCCCGCGGCCGCGCCGTGCACCGTTGTCGCGGGCCGGTCGGCCCAGGCCAGCACCCGGCCGCGGGGTGCGTCGTAGCCCGCTGCGATCGCCGCGAACTCCTGGTCGTGGACGAGGACCGCGACCTGCTCGCGGCGGCAGACGTCTGCCAGCTGGGGTCCGGAGAAGTCGGTGTTCAGCAGCAGGGTGCGCGCGCCGAGCTTGGCCCCGGCGAGGATGGCGACGTACAGGCCGCGATGGTTGCGAGCGAGGATTCCGAGGCTGTCACCGGCACGGAACCCCCGTGCGCGCAAGGCGTTGGTGAACGCGTTGACCTGCCGGTCGAGCTCGCCGAAGGTGATGTCACCGCGCTCGTCGCGGATCGCGACGTTGCCGCGCTGACCGGCCGCCGCCATCGCGACCGCGGCACCGACGGGCCCGTACGCCTCGAGGTCGCGCAGCACCTGGATCAGCCGGTGCGGCGGGATCGCGGCCACGCCCGGGCCGCGGGCCTGCAGCAAGGTGGCGGCGAACCGCGCCTCCGTGGCGGCCCGGTCGAGCAGTTGCCGCGCCGTGCCCACGGTGTCCCCGATCGTGGAAGCGACATGCATGGGAATGTCCTAGCAGCAACCGGGCGCTCGCGCAGCCCGGCGGCCGGTCAGCCCCCGTCGTGACCGCTGTCCCCGTTGCCGCCGTGACCCTGCCCGTTGCCCGGTTGCGGGTGACCGCCGGACCGGCCGGTCGTCGGGCCGGCGTCGCTGGAGGTCTGCGGGGCCGGGAGGGTGCCCGACAGCCGGACGAGTACGGCGCCGATCTGCGCCGCGCGCTGGGTGCTGACCGCGCCCGCGGTCTGGAAGGCGTCGAGGTCGCGCCGCAGGTCCGCGAGCGCGGCGCGGGCCGCGGACGGGTCGTTCACGGCGAACGCACGGGAGACGGCGAGCACGTCCGCCTGCAACTGGACGCGGGCGCTGTCGCTGATCGTCGGCCGTGATGGCCCGGCCTGCGGGCCGCACCCGGCCAGTGCCGCCGTGAGCGCGAGGGCCGCGGCGGTCGCGGCAGCCCGCCGGAGTGCCCCGGTCACCCGTCCACCAGCCTCTCCAACTGCGTCACCAGGGGGCCGGCGGATCCGCTGACGCCGGGGTAGCTCGGGGCGGGTGCCCGGCTCGGAGCCGGCGCGGCGCCCCCGCTGCGGGAGATCAGCAGGACCGCGACGACGAGGATCGCGCAGGCGGCGGCCGTGACGAACGCCACGACGGCCGGACGACGCCGGCGGGCACGCGGCGCCGGTTCCGGCGACGCGGGCAGCACCGCGGTCGGTGCGGGGCCCCCGGTCCGCCCTGGACGCCCGCGCGCCCGCGTCTCGCGCATCGTGATCGTCTCGGGCATTGCCGCCGTCGTCTCGCGGGTAGCCGCCGCCCCGTGGGCGGCCGGCACCTCCCGGTCCGCGGCGACGGCGGACAGCGTGGCGATCTCCCGCAGCGCGGCGGCGGCGGCTGCCGCGCCCGGCCGTCCGGACGGCTCACGCCGGGTCATGTCCGCGAGCAGCACGTGCCAGCGATCGTCGAGGAAGGCGGGTATCTCGGGGTCGCGGTGCAGCCGCGCCGTGGCGGCGGCCATCGCCGAGCCGGGGAAGACCACCTCGCCGGTGAGGCATTCGAGCAGCACCAGCCCCAGCGCATAGACATCCGATCCCGGCCCGACGTCCTGCCCGGTCGCCTGCTCCGGGCTCAGGTAGTTCGCGGTACCGACCGTCATCCCGGCCAGCGTGAGCCGGGTGGAGTCGATCAGCCGGGCCACACCGAAGTCGGTGAGCTTGGCGGCCCAGCGTCGGGACGCCCCACCGGCGGGCCGCGCCAGCAGGATGTTCGCCGGTTTGACGTCGCGGTGCACGATGCCGTTCGCGTGCACGTAGACGAGGGTGTCGGCCAGCTGGCCACCGAGGTCCGCGACGGCCGCAGAGGGCAACGGCCCCTCGCGTAACAGGTCGGCCAGCGTGGGGCCGGTCACCAGTTCCATGACCAGGAACGGCCGGGCGTCGAGGGTGTCCGCGTTGGCGGTGCCGGCGTCGAAGAGGGTGACCAGCCCGGGGTGGTGCAGCCTGGCCAGCGCCCGGATCTCACCGGTCGACCGGGTGTGCTCGGCCGCGGCGGCGACCTCCGGGCGGAACAGCTTGATGGCCACCTCGCGGCCGAGGCTGGTGTCGGTCGCCTGCATCACGTCGGCCATACCGCCCCGGCCGAGGACGTGGTGCAGTTCGTACCGTCCGGCGAGCAGCGTGCCCGGGCCCGGGACGGGAGCCGTCGACAGGGGTCGCGTCTCGTCCACATCCGTCCCATCGCGCGCTCGCATCGTCGCCGGGGTCCTACCCGCCGGGCGCGCCGGCCTATCGCGGACCGGGGACGGCGGCACCGGTGGCGCCGGGCAGTGGCACAGTGATGGCGTGTCGCCGCCCCCGGTCGAGGCCGTGTTGTTCGACATCGGGGAGACGTTGCTGGACCGGAGTCGCGAGTACGCGGCCTGGGCGCGCTGGTTCGGCGTCCCGCCGCACACCTTCTCGGCGGTGTTCGGCGCGGTGATCGCCGGCGGTGGGAGCGTCGAGG
>SCQZ01000450.1 GCA_004299665.1 Jatrophihabitans sp. | reverse complement strand
CGCTGCAACTGGACCCGTACACCGTCGCACCGCTGTGGCCGGACGCGATCAGCATCGCCGCCCTGCAGGCACGCCTCGGCATCGACGCCGGGCTGTGGAGCGAGCGCGACATGGCCGAGGTGGCCGCCCGCAGCCGGCGGGACGCGGCGGCCAACCCGAACGCGCAGTTGCGCGCCTGCCCGGGCGTGGACGACCTGCTGGCCGAGCCCTACCTGGCCGACCCGCTGCGGGTGTCCGACTGCCCGCCCGTGAGCGACGGTGCGGCCGCGGTCGTGCTCGCGAACGCGGACCGGGCGCGCGAGCTGTGCGCGAACCCGGCCTGGATCGGCGGCATCGCGCACCGCGTCGACTCCGCGCACCTGGGCGGTCGCGACCTCACCGACTCCCCCTCGGCCCGCGGCGCGGCGGCCGACGCGGGCGGCGTGGCCGGGGTCGAGGTGGCCGAGCTGTCCGCGCCGTTCACCCACCAGGAGCTGATCCTGCGCCGGGCACTGGGGCTGGCCGACGGCGTCCGGGTCAACCCGTCCGGCGGGCCGCTCGCGGGCAACCCGCTGTTCGCGGCCGGGCTGGTGCGCATCGGCGAGGCCGCCCGGCAGGTGATGGGCGGCCAGGCGTCCCGGGCCCTCGCGCACGCCACCCAGGGCCCGGCACTGCAACAGAACCTGGTGTGCCTGCTGGAGGCGGACCGATGAGGCACCTCGCCGCCGTGCTCGGTACCGGCCAGACCCACCACCGCGCCAGGCGCACCGACGTCTCGATGGCCGGGCTCTTGCGCGAGGCGATCGACCGGGCCCTGCTCGACGCGCAGGTCGGCCGGGACGACATCGACGCCGTCGTCATCGGCAAGGCGCCGGACTTCTTCGAGGGCGTCATGATGCCCGAACTGTTCCTCGCGGACGCCCTCGGTGCCGTCGGCAAGCCGCTGCTGCGGGTCCACACCGCGGGCTCGGTGGGCGGCGCGACCGGCGTCGTCGCCGCGAGCCTGGTGCAGGCCGGCGTCCACCGCCGGGTGCTGGCCGTCGCGTGGGAGAAGCAGTCCGAGTCCAACGCGATGTGGGGGCTGTCCATCCCGGTGCCGTTCACGATGCCGGTCGGCGCCGGCGCGGGCGGCTACTTCGCCCCCCACGTGCGGTCCTACATCCGCCGGGCCGGGGCGCCGGCCCACATCGGAGCCATGGTCGCGGTCAAGGACCGCCGCAACGGCGCCCGGAACCCGTACGCGCACCTGCACCAGCCGGACATCACCGTGGAGCAGGTGCAGAACTCGCAGATGCTGTGGGACCCGATCCGCTACGACGAGACCTGCCCGTCCTCCGACGGCGCGGCCGCGGTCGTCATCGGGGACGAGGACAGCGCCCGGGCGATCGACCGACCCGCCTGGATCCACGCCACCGTGATGCGCAGCGAGCCGACCGTCTTCGCCGGCCGCGACCAGGTGAACCCGCACGCCGGCCGCCAGGCGGCCGCGGCCCTGTGGCGCCAGGCGGGCATCACCGAACCGCTGCGCGAGATCGACGCGGCCGAGATCTACGTCCCGTTCTCGTGGTTCGAGCCGATGTGGTTGGAGAACCTCGGGTTCACGCCCGAGGGCGAGGGGTGGCGGCTCACCGAGGCCGGCGAGACCGAGATCGGCGGCCGGCTCCCGGTCAACCCGTCCGGCGGGGTCCTGAGCTCCAACCCGATCGGGGCGTCGGGCATGCTGCGCTTCGCCGAGGCGGCGCGCCAGGTGATGGGGCGTGCCGAGGAGCACCAGGTGGACGGCGCGCGCACGGCCCTGGGCCACGCCTACGGCGGCGGCTCGCAGTTCTTCGCGATGTGGGTCGTCGGCGCGGAGCGTCCCGCGTGAAGTTCTCCCTGGGCGTCGCGATGAGCCCGCTCGACCAGCTCGTCCCCCTCGCGCAGACGGCCGAGGCCTGCGGCTACGACGGTATCGCGCTGCCGGACTCGCTGTTCTTCATGCAGACCGCATCCGAGAGGTACCCCTACACCCCGGACGGCAGCCGGTTCTGGAACGGCGAGACGCCCTGGCCCGACCCGTTCGTCGCGGCCGCGGCGATGGGCACCGCCACCTCGACGATCCGCTTCTACACCCAGGTGCTCAAGCTCGCCTCGCGCAACCCGCTGCTGCTGGCGCGCCAACTGCTCACCGTGTCGGCGCTGACCGGTGACCGCTTCGGCCTCGGCGTCGGAGTCGGGTGGTCCCCGGAGGAGACACGCTGGTGCGGCGGAACCTGGGAGGGCCGCGGCCGGCGCACCGACGAGATGATCGACGTGCTCAAGCTGGTCCTCGCCGGCGGGATGGTCGAGCACCACGGGGAGTTCTTCGACTTCGACCCGCTGCAGTTCTCCCCCGCGCCGAGCGCGCCGGTCCCGTTCTACGTCGGTGGCCACACGGAGGTGGCGCTGCGCCGGGCCGCCCGTGCCGGCGACGGCTGGACGTCGGCGATGATCAAGCTCGCCGAGCTCGTCGAGATCCGGGACCGGCTGGGGACGCTGCTCGCCGAGCGGGGGCGCACGCTCGACGGCTTCGAGATCCAGGCCGTCGTGCTCGACCGGTTCGGCCTGGACGGGTACCGGCAGCAACGCGATGCGGGAGTCACGGACGCGATCGTCGTGCCGTGGCTGTTCTACGGCGCGGGCTTCGACGCCCCGCTGCAGGCCAAGCGCGACGGCATCCGCCGCTTCGCCGACGAGGTGATCACCCGGATGGAGCAGCCGTGACCGACACTCGCGAGGCGAACGCGTCGCCGGCCGGATCGCACGTCGACTGGCGGGCGCCGAGCCGCGCACCCCACCCGGCCCGCGACGCCGCGCTGCGCTCGTACGACGCGGTCTGCCGCAAGGCCAAGGACGCGTGGCTGGACCTGTTCGCCGAGGACGGATGGGTCGAGGACCCGGTCGGCCCGTCGATGTTCGACCCGGACGGCGCCGGGCACCACGGACGCGCCGCGCGCTCGTCGTTCTGGGACACCACGATCGCGAACGTCGAACGCTTCGTCTTCGAGATCACCGACTCGTTCGCGGCCGGGCAGGAGTGCCTGAACGTGGGCACCATCCACTCGCAGCTCAACGGCTACCGCATCGCGACCGAGGGCGTGTTCGCCTACCGGGTGGACGGCGCCGGCAAGCTCGTCTCGCTGCGGGCCTTCTGGGAGTGGGACCGCGCCATGGCCACCGCGACCCGGCTGTAGCGCCGCTCAGGAGGAGGGCGGCGTCGTAGTCTCGTGGCGTGACCGGACCGCCACGCTGGGTTACCGACCACGGTGCGGACCACTCTCGCTGGTACATCGAGCGCTTCCGCCAGATGGCCGCCGACGGTGTCGACCTGGCCGGGGAGGCGCGGATGCTCGACGCCATGCTCGCGCCGGGCTCCCGGGTCCTGGACGCGGGGTGCGGCCCGGGACGCGTCGGGGCCGCGCTCGCCGCCCGCGGGCACACCGTCGTCGGCGTGGACGTCGATCCCGAGTTGATCGCGGCGGCGCGGGCGGACCACCCCGGGCCGACCTGGCTGGTCGCCGACCTCGCCGAGTTCGACCTGGGGCTGGACGAGGCGGAACGGTTCGACGCCGCGGTCCTCGCAGGCAACGTGATGACCTTCGTCGCGCCGCACAGCGAGACCCAGGTGCTCAGCCGCGTCGCCCACCACGTCCGCCCCGACGGCGCCGTGGTCGTCGGATTCGGCCTCGACCGCGGGTACGCGCTGGCCGACTTCGACGAGCACGCCGCGGCCGCCGGCCTACAGCTCGAGCACCGGTTCGCGACCTGGGACCTGCGCCCGTTCCGGGCCGGCTCGTCCTTCGCGGTCTCGGTCCTGCGCCGGCCGGCCTGAGGTGCCGGTGACGCCGGGGACTCCGTAGGGACTCAGTGGGGCACCGGGCACCGGTAGGCGACCGGCAGCGCCTTGATCCCGTTCAGCCACGCCGAGCGCAGCCGTTGCGGGTCCCCGATCCGGGTGATGTCCGGCAGGTGCTCGGCGATCGCGTCGAAGATCAGCTTGATCTCGAGCCGCGCCAGGTTCGCCCCGATGCAGTAGTGCGCGCCGGTGCCGCCGAAACCCAGGTGCGGGTTCGGGTCGCGGGTGATGTCGAAGGTGAACGGGTCGTCGAAGACCGACTCGTCGAAGTTCGCCGACCCGTAGTAGATGCCGACCCGGTCGCCCTTCCTGATCGTCACGCCACCCAGCTCGGTGTCCCGGGTGGCCGTCCGCTGGAAGGCGATCACCGGCGTCGCCCACCGCACGATCTCGTCCACGGCGCTGTCCGGGCGTTCGCGCTTGTACAGCTCCCACTGGTCCGGGTGCTCCAGGAACGCGATCATCCCGTGCGTGATCGCGTTGCGGGTCGTCTCGTTGCCGGCGACCGCCAGCAAGATCGTGAAGAAGCCGAACTCGTCGGCGGACAGTTCGTTGCCGTCGATGTCCGCGGTGACCAGCTTGGTGACGATGTCCTCGCGCGGATGCTCCTTGCGGTCCTCGGCCATCGGCATGAAGTAGCTCAACATCTCGAAGGCAGCCATCTGGCCGTCGCCCTCGAACTCCGGATCGTCGTACGCGATCATCTGGTTGGACCAGTCGAACAGCTTGAGCCGGTCCTCCTGCGGGACGCCCAGCAACTCCGCGATCGCCTGCAGCGGCAGTTCGCAGGCGACGTCGCGGACGAAGTCCCCCTCCGGGTTGCCCGCCGCCGCCTTGACGATCGTCTGCGCCCGCGTGGCCAGGGCGTCACGCAGGCTGGCCACCGCCCGCGGCGTGAATCCGCGGGAGATGATCTGACGCATCCGGGTGTGCTGCGGCGCGTCCATGTTCAGCAGGATCACCCGCTGCAGTTCGATCTGCTCGCGCTCGATGTCGCTGTTGAACCGGATGATCGCGGTGTTCTCGTAGCTGGAGAACACCGCGTCGTTCCGGGACACCTCCCGGATGTCGGCGTGCCGCGTCACCACCCAGTGGCCGTCGTCGTCGAAGCCGTCCCGGTGCCGCGGCTGCGCCTGCCACCACACCGGGGCCGTGCGACGCAACTCCGCCCACTGCTCGTGCGGCAGGCCGCGCTCGTTCATCTGCGGGTCGTTGACGTCGAAGCCCTCGGGCAGGTGCGGACAGGTCACTGCGGCCTCCACGCGCGATCGTGCCGAAATATGGAACACGTTCTAGTCGCATTCAAGCACACCGGCAACCCTTCCGGGAAGCATCGGTTGCGGCGAAACAGGAACGTGTTCTACCTTTCTCCGCATGGGCACGCCCGAACTCGTCGACGCGGTGCGCACGCCCGCCGGCACCCCTCTGGAGAGGATCTGATCCCATGGCCGACACCGACGCCCACAGCGACGTCGTCAACGCCGCGCGCGAGGACGTCATCGCGGCGCTGCTCGACTTCGACTCCTACACCGACTGGCAGGCCGGCATGCTCGAGTGCACCGTCAAGGAGCGCGACGCCGAGGGCCGCGGCAGCCTCGTGGAGATCTACGTCGACGCCAAGGTCAAGAAGATCCGGTACACGGTGCGCTACCACTACGACCTGCCGGACAGCCTCGGCTGGGACTACGTCGGCGGCGACCTCAAGGAGTGCCG
Source organism: Jatrophihabitans sp. (assembly GCA_004299665.1). Taxonomy (GTDB): domain Bacteria; phylum Actinomycetota; class Actinomycetes; order Mycobacteriales; family Jatrophihabitantaceae; genus FW021-bin43. Next base: position 281 of record SCQZ01000450.1, on the reverse strand, counting down.
GGGCACCTATACGTTCGCCGAGAAGGACCCGGCGACCACGCAGGTCAGCATCGACATCGAAACCGAGATCGGCTTCTTCGTGCCCGGGCCGATGAAGAAGCTCATCCGGGACCAGTCGCTGAAGAACTCGATGCGCGACCTCAAGAAGCGCGTCGAGTAGCGCCCGCACCCCGCCCGGCCCGCGCGCCGCCCGGTCAGGCGCCGTAGACCGGAGCCGGGTGCGGCGCGCGCGCCAGCAGGTCCCGCACCACGGGGCCGAGTTCGCCGGGCAGCCAGCGCGC
>SCQZ01000449.1 GCA_004299665.1 Jatrophihabitans sp. | reverse complement strand
GTCGACCGCAGCCGGCTCAACGTCAACGGCTCCTCCCTCGCGGCCGGGCACCCGTTCGCGGCCACCGGCGGGCGGATCGTCGCCGGCCTGGCCAAGATGCTGCACCAGAACGGCGGGGGGCGGGGCCTCATCTCCATCTGCGCGGCCGGCGGCCAGGGCGTCGTCGCGATCCTGGAGGCGTGATCGTGTCCGACCGCTACCTGTCCCTGGTCAACTCGCCCGTCGGCTCGTCGATCGCCTCCCGCGTCGGGCTGCCCCGCCCGGTGGTGCTGCGGCGGTACACGCCGGGCGATCCGCTGCTGCCCGGCCCGGCGCTGCTGGGAGGCGCGCCGGCCAGCCCCGGTCCGTCGCTGCGTGCCCTGCTGGAGCGGGCCGGCGCGAGTGTCGTCACCTCCCCGCAGGAGGGGGCCCGGTACGGGGCGCTGGTGTTCGACGCCCGGGCAGTCGCTGCGCCGAGCGACCTGGCCGCCTTCCCGTCCTTCTTCTCCGGAACGCTGCGACAACTGGCCCCGTGCGGGCGCGTCCTGGTGCTGGGCCGCGCGGCCGACGGCGCGGACGTCACCGTGGACGCGGCGCGGCAGGCGCTGGACGGCATCGTCCGGTCGCTGGCCAAGGAACTGAAGAACGGTGCCACCGCCAACCTGCTGCTGGTGCAGGACGAGGCCTCGCTCGCCTCGGCCGTGCGGTTCTTCCTGTCCGGCAGGTCGGCGTACGTGGACGGCCAACCGGTGCGGCTGGACGCCGGCACCGCGCCCGACCCCGCGGACTGGGACCGGCCGCTGGCGGGCCGGACGGCGCTCGTCACTGGGGCCGCCCGCGGCATCGGGCGGGCCATCGCCGAGGTGCTCGCCCGGGACGGCGCGCAGGTCATCGTGGCCGACCTGGCCGCGGCGGGTGATGCGCTCGCCACCGTGGCCAATGCGATCGGCGGCACGACCCTGCACCTGGACGTCGCCGCGCCGGATGCTCCCGAGAAGCTCATCGCCCACCTGCGGACCCACACCGCGGGGCTGGACATCCTGATCCACAACGCCGGCATCACCCGGGACCGGCTGCTCGCCAACATGTCGCCGGAGCAGTGGTCCTCGGTGCTGGCGGTCAACCTCGAGTCGCAGTTGCGCATCGACGGCGCCCTGCTGGGCAGTCCGGTGCTGAACGAGCGGGCGCGGGTGGTATGCCTGTCCTCGACCACGGGCCTGTCCGGCAACCGGGGGCAGACGAACTACGGCGCCACCAAGGCCGGTGTCATCGGCATGGTGCGGGCCTCGGCCGCCCTGTTCGCCGCGCACGGCGACGGCACGATCAACGCCGTGGCGCCCGGGTTCATCGACACCGAGATGACCGCCCGGATGCCGTTCGCGACCCGCGAGGTGGCGCGCCGGCTGTCGTCGCTGCAGCAGGCCGGCCTGCCCGTCGACGTCGCGGAGGCGGTCGCCTGGCTTGCCTCACCCGGTGCGGGCGGCGTGAACGGGCAGGTGCTGCGGGTGTGCGGGCAGAACCTCGTCGGCGCGTGAGATGAAGACCCTCTCGGCGCCACCGTCGCTGCTGTCGCTCTACGCCAAGGCCGCCGCGACCTCGCCGCTGCACCGTGGTGTGACACTCCCGGACTCGGTGTATCAGCTGGAACCCCAGGCGGTCGACACCGCTCACCTCGCCGAGTACGACCGGGTCTGCGGCTTCCGGTTCGGCGACGACCTGCCCCCGACGTACCTGCACGTGCTCGCGTTCCCGTTGCAGGTGGCGCTGATGAGCGAGCGCGCCTTCCCGTTCCCGCTCGTCGGGCTGGTGCACGTCGCCAACGAGATCACCGTCCGTCGCACCGTCACGGCGGACGAGCGGTTCGCCGTGACGGTGCGGGCCGCGGACCTGCGCCCCCACGCCGCGGGCCGGCAGTTCGACCTGCGGTCCGAGGTGACGGTGCAGGGCGAGACGGTGTGGTCGGGACGCAGCACGTACCTGCGCCGCGCAGGGCGCGCACCGGCCGGGTCCGCCGCGGGCAGGTCGCCGAAGCGCGCACCGGCCCCGCCCGAGGGCGCGGTGTCCCGGGTGCGGGTCCCGGGCGACATCGGGCGCCGGTACGCGGCGGTGTCCGGTGACCGCAACCCGATCCACCTGCACGCCCTGACGGCCAAGGCCTTCGGGTTCCCGTCGGCCATCGCCCACGGCATGTGGCTCAAGGCGCGCGTCCTCGCGACGCTCGAGGGGCGGCTGCCGGATGCCTTCACGGTGCAGGTGTCCTTCAAGGCGCCGCTGCTGCTGCCGTCCACGGTCGCCGTCACGACCGCACGAGACGGTGACGGGTGGAGCCTGGACGTCCGGGACATCCGCAGCGGCCGGCCGCACCTGGTGGGGACCCTGACCCGCTGAGGCGTACACCCCCGCGCCGGTGCCGCTTCCCCGTCGGTGTGACCACCTCCGGGCGAAAACGTGGTCGGAGCAGGGGGGAAGGCGCGCGGGCCATGCCAGGGTCAGGCCCCGGTGGCCCGCGGGTGCGCGCGCAGGTGTGCGAGCAGCGCGTCCGAGAGTCGATCCGCGGCGACGTCCGGGATCCAGTGGCTGACCCCCTCGAGAACGACCAGCCGGTAGCCGCCCCGCGCGTAGGCGCGGCTCGCCTCGATGCTCGCCCGCCCGACGGCGACGTCGCCGTCGCTCCAGACCTGCAGCACGGGGACGGTGGCCGGGCCGAGGTCTCGCGGTGCGGACAGCAGCGCGCCGCGATACCAGTTGAACCCGCCGCGCCGCAGCGCGTAGCTGTCCAGCCGCCCCGCGTCCCGCCGCGCGGCCGCGCTCGACTGGCCGCTGGCGCGCAGCACCCGACGGCGCACGCCGTCGGCGGCCAGCGCCAACTCCGGGACGACGGGCAGCTGGAAGAACGCCATGTACCACGACCTGCGCAACTGCGCGGGCCTGCGCAATGCGTTCAGGAAGGCGGCCGGGTGCGGCACCGACACCGCCGTCAAGGTCGTCACCAGGTCCGGCCGGCGCACCGCGACCGTCCAGGCGAGCGCGGCGCCCCAGTCGTGGCCCACCAGGTGCACCGGCGCGCCGATCCGCTCGATCATCGCCGCGACGTCGCCGAGCAGTTCCGGGCCGCGGTAGGCGCGCCGCGGGCGCGGGTTCGCCCCGGGGGTGGCACCACGCAGGGTCGGCGCGAACGAGCGGTACCCCGCGGCGGTGAGCGCCGGTGTGACGCGGTCCCAGCTGCGCCCGTCCTGCGGCCAGCCGTGCAGCAGCAGCACCGGCTCGCCGTCGATCGGTCCGGTGTCCTCGGTCGGAAAGGTCAGGTCGGCACGGGTGAAGGCCGCGACCCGGTCCGCCGACGGCGACATCTCAGGCGCTGGCCTTCGCGTCCTGCGACGAACGGTCCGGCTCCGGGGCGCCGGCGCTGTGCCGGCGGGGCATCACCCGAGCGCTGACCGTGGCGAACAGGCGCTGGTAGTGCGGGCCGATCAGTCGCACGAGCAGGTCCAGCGCCTTGGCGTCCAGTCCGACCACCGACCGCGGCCGGTTGGCGATCACGGCGCGAACGATCGTCTTGGCGGCCGACTCCGCGGAGGTGCGGGCCAGCTTGGTGTCGAAGAACTCGGCCAGCTCCCGGGCGTCGCGGCCCTCGACGGCGCCGGCGTTGCGGGCGATCGCCGTCTTGATCCCGCCGGGGTGCACGCAGGTCACCTCGACGGGGTGGCCCGCGATCAGCAGTTCCTGGCGCAGCGACTCGGTGAAGCCCCGTACCGCGAACTTCGCCGCGTTGTAGGCGCTCTGGCTCGGCATCGCCAGCAGCCCGAACAGGCTCGAGATGTTGACCAGGTGCCCGTCGCCGGAGGCGATCAGGTGTGGCAGGAACGCCTTGGTGCCGTATACGACGCCCCAGAAGTCGACGTCCATGACCCGTTCGATCTGCTCGATCGTCATCTCGATGACGTCGCCGCTGAAGGCGATGCCGGCATTGTTGACGACGATGTTGACG
>SCQZ01000448.1 GCA_004299665.1 Jatrophihabitans sp. | reverse complement strand
CGGTCACGCGGCGCAGCCGGTACCGCACCGTGTTGGCGTGGACGAACAAGGCGCGGGCGGTCGCCTCCAGCGACCCACCGGCGTCGAGGAAGGCGGTCAGCGTCTCCAGCAGCACGCCCTGGTCCGCGAGCGGGCGGTAGACGCCCTCGACCAGCGTGCCCACGGCCTCGGCGTCACCGGCGAGCGCGCGCTCCGGCAGCAGGGCCTCCGCCGCGACCGGGCGCGGCGCGCCGGGCCAGGACGGCGCCGCACGCAGCCCGTTGAGGGTGGCCCGCATGGAGGCGACGGCGCCGTCGGTGTCGGCCGCGACCGGACCCAGCACGACCGGCCCCGGCCCGAACACCGGCAGCAGCGCGTCGACCACGGTGCCGACCTGCGCCCAGCCGCCCACCAGCAGCACCAGCCTGGGTCCGTGCACGCCGGCCATGGCCTCCAGCCCCACGCGCTGCGCCAGCCGGTGCACCTCAGCGATCACCGCCGGGCCGGCGAGCTCCGGTGCGGTCCCGGCGAGCACCGCCAGCGGGCCGCCGCTGTGCCAGCCGAGCGCGGCCAGCTGGCTGGACAGTGGCTCGCCGACGTCGCCGCCGCGCACGAGGGAGTCCATCACCAGCGCCTCGAGCCGCTCGTCCCAGGCGCCGCGTGACTCGGCGGCCCGCGCGTACACCCGTGCGGCGGCGAAGGCGATCTCCCGGCTGAAGCGCAGCAACTCCTCGCGCACGGCGGCGGCGTCCGGGGGGTCCGCCAGCAACGGCAGGTGCTGCTCGGCGACGGCGATGGTCTCCCGGATGAGCTCGACCGTCTGCTGCAAGGTGACCGAGCGCGCCATCGCCTGCGGCGCGGTCGCGAACACCTCGCCGGTCAGCCGCAGCACGTCGTCGGGCGTGCGCAGCCAGTCGACGTAGGACTGCAGCCCCGACTGCGCGACCAGCATGACCCAGGAGCGCTGGTCCGCGGGCAGCTCACGGAACCACGGGAGCCGGTCGTCCATCCGCGCGACGCTCTGGCGGGCCAGCCGCCCGGCGGCCTGCTCGATGCGCCGGATCGTCTCCTCACGCAGGGCGGGCCGCACGGCCTCACTCTTCCACGCCGAGTGGTGCCCCCGACCCCGGCGGCGTGACATGCTGCCCGCGTGAGGTTGTTCCGCCGCGAGCCGCCGGGGCCGGCGGAGGTCTTCGGCAGGGCCGCGGACCGCGAGCACCGCTCCGGCGGGGGGGTGCAGACCTGGTCCGACCCGGTGCCCGCGGATGGCGCGCTGGTCGCGGTGACCGAGGCGCTGCTCGAACCCGGCGCCGTCGACCACTGGGCGGTCGCGCCCGGTGTCGACGTCCTCACCTGGGTGGTCGCCGGCGAACTGACGCACGAGGACGGCGTGAGGGCGGTGCCCGCGTTCGCGGGTGCGCTGCTGCACGGCAGCTGCGACGAGCCGGGGCATGGCGACCGCAACGCCGGTGGCGCGCCGTTGCGGCTGGTGCGCATCGCGCTGCGCCGACGCGGGGCACCGCTGCCGACGTGCGGCCCGACGCGCGCGCCGGTGCTGGTCCCGGGCTCCGGGGCGGTGGAGGTGCTCACCCGGCGCACCGAGCTCGAGGCAACCGCGATGCACCTGCACGTCGTGGACGGGGCGTTCTCGGTCGCCGGGACGCCGTTGCGACCGGGTGACTCGGTGCAGCTGTTCACGACCCGCACCCTCGACGGGGAGGGAATAGCGCTGGCCTGGGTCGGCCGGCAGTGAGCACCGTCCGGGACCCCGCCGAGGACCTGCGCGGCATCGCCTTCCGGCTCGAGCGCGCGGGGGAGCCCACCTTCCGGGTCAGGGCGTTCCGCAACGCCGCCGCCGTCGTCGACGGACTGGGTGCGGCCGAGCTGGCAGACCGTGCGGCCGGCGGACGCCTGACCGAGCTCGCCGGCATCGGCGAGGTCACCTCCCGCTGCATCACCGAGTCGCTGAACGGCGAGGAACCGGTGTACCTGCGGCGGCTTCTCGCGACGGCCGACACCCCCCTGGACCAGGCGACGGCGGCGCTGCGGGCGGCGCTGCGCGGTGACTGCCACACCCATTCGGACTGGTCAGACGGCGGTTCGCCGATCCGCGAGATGGCGCTGACCGCGCGGGACCTGGGCCATGACTACCTGGTGCTCACCGACCACTCGCCGCGGCTGACCGTCGCACACGGGCTGACGGCGGAACGTCTCGAGCGGCAGCTGGAGGTCGTCGCCGGGCTGAACGAGGAGCTCTCCCCGTTCCGGATCCTCACCGGCATCGAGGTGGACATCCTCGAGGACGGGTCGCTGGACCAGCGGCCCTCGCTGCTCGCCCGCCTGGACCTGGTCGTCGGCAGCGTGCACTCCAAGCTGCGGATGCCCGCGCAGCAGATGACGCCCCGCATGGTCGCGGCGATCTCCAACCCCCACCTGGATGTGCTGGGCCACTGCACCGGGCGCCTGGTGGTGGGCCGGGGACGCCCGGAGTCGCGGTTCGACGCGGACCTGGTCTTCGCGGCGTGCGCGCGCTTCGGGGTCGCCGTCGAGATCAACTCGCGCCCCGAGCGACTGGACCCGCCCAAGCGGTTGCTGCGGCTGGCCGTGGAGGCCGGGTGCCTGCTCGCCGTCGACACCGACGCGCACGCGCCGGGGCAGCTCGACTGGCAGCACCACGGCTGCGAGCGTGCCGCCCGCTGCGGGGTCGATGCCGCATCGGTCGTGAACACCTGGCCGGTCGCGCGGCTGCTGGCCTGGACCGCCGACCACGCGAGCGTGGCGTGACCGCGTTCCGCGCCGCCGGCGAGCGCTACCTGACCGAGCACGACGGGATCACCACGCTCTCGTGCTTCGCGACCGGTCCGCACTACGACCCGGCGAACCTGTCCTTCGGGCCGGTCCTCGCCGTCGACGAGCACCGCCTCGCACCCGGCGCGGGGTTCGCCGAGCACGCGCACCGGGGCGTGGTGATCGCGACCTGGGTGCTCGCGGGGACGTTGCGCCACAGCGGGGGTGGGGCCGACCGGTTGGTCGGTCCGGGCGAGGTGTTCGTGCAGGACGCGACCGACGGGATCCGGCACAGCGAGGTCAACGCCTCGGCGACGCGGCCGCTGCGGTTCGTGCAGACGACGTGGGCGGCCGGGTCCGGTGCCCGGTTCTCGGTGATCGACGCACCGGCCCGGCTGCCGGGGCCGGCACACCTGTACGTCGCGGCGGGCGAGGTCGCGGTGGTGGGTCGCTGGCTCGAGGCGGGCGACAGCGTGCGCGCCGTCGAGGCGGTCGGGATCGAGGGGAGCGGGACGGTGCTTGCGGTGACGTGGTGAGCACCCGGGGGGCCTTCCCGCCGGATCCGGTCGGTTGCGGCCGCGCAAACGTGACTCTTCCCGGCGGTGACGTGGCGAGCACCCGGGCGCCTTCGAAACTGTCGGCCTTGAGGGGAGCGGGACGGTGCTGGCGGTGACGTGGTGAGCACCGGGGGGCCTTCCCGCCGGATCCGGTCGGTTGCAGCCGCGGAAACGTGACCGTTCCCGGCGGGAAGGCGCGTCACGTCGGAAGGCGCGTCACGCTGGAAGACGCGTCACGTCGGAAGGCGCGTCACGCCGGAAGGCGCGTCACGCCGGAAGGCGCGTCCCGCTGGAAGGCGCGTCCCGCCGGAAGGCGCGTCCCGCCGGGAGGCGCGTCACGCTGGAAGACGCGTCACGTCGGAAGGCGCGTCACGCCGGAAGGCCGAGGCTGGTCCGCAGCCAGCCGCGGGTGCGCGGCCATTGCCTGACGACGTCCTCCCACGTCACCCGTTCGACCCGGTACCCGAGCGCGCGCAACCGCTGTTCGCGGCGCTTCTCCCGACGCAGTTCGGCCACGCTGTACTTGTCCAGCCCGTCGGCCTCGAGCACCACTCGCTGCCGGTCGAACAGCATGTCCACGCGGTAACCGGCGAGCCAGACCTGCAGTCGCGGCGCCGGGAAGCCGTCGACGTGCAGCACCCAGCGGGTGATCGATTCCAGCGGTGACTGCGCCAGTGGCGTGGCCGCCGCGAGCACCTGCCGGGCACCACGGACGCCCGGCCACCCGGCGGCGAGCGTGAGCGCCTCGTCGAGTCCGGCGCGGTCGACGAGGCGTTCGGCGAGCGCCGCGTCCGCCGCCATGATCGCGTCCCGGGCGTCGTGGCGGCCGAGGTCGACCAGGGTGCGCGCGACGGTGGTCACCGGCGTCTCGTGCCAGACGGTGATCTGTCCGGCCTCGAGGCCGGCACCGCGCAGGTGGGCGCCGCCGCGATCGCGTCCGAGGCTCACCTGGGTCGGTGCCGTGAGCTCCGGCAATCGCGGGACGGCCACCGTCGGCAGTCCGTGCAGGATCGCGGCACTGCGCCCGCTGACGACGTGCCCGGGGCGGCGCCGCACCGCCGCCGCGCACCCCAGCGCGTGCCGGCGGCGGGCCGCGAGATGCGAACTCGGCGCGCGCACGTCGAGCGCGGCCGTGTACCCGTGCCCGGCCGCGGTCCAGACCCCGCGCGCGACCCGGGTGCGGGTGTGCCGCGTCGAGAAGCCCGCGACGCTCAGTTCCGCGGGGCTGCGAACCTGCGGCCGGTGGTCCGGTTCGCGCCACCAGGCGCGCCAGCTGGCCGCGGTGCCGGGTCGCACCCGGCCGCCGCCGGGTTCGGCGTGCACCAGGACGTGGTCGGCGTACCACTGCGGGTCCGGACACCACGCCGGGTCCGGGTACGACTGCGGGTTCGGGTACGACTGCGGGTCCGGCAGCCGCCGGGGGTCGGGCGCGGCGGCGAGCGCATCGGCGGTCATGGCGGTGATCCTGCGCCGCGCGCGAGCCCCGGCCGCCGTTGTCCACAGACCGGATGTAACGAGATGCGACCGGGCGGGCGCCTTCCCGCCAGGAACGTGCGCTTCGGGACCGCCGGAACCGTCAAGAACCGGCGGGAAGGTGATCCTGCAGCGTCCCGCCCGGGCTGAGGGCGCCGCCGGTAGCGGTCAGGAGTCCCCGCCGACCGTCCCGGCACCGGCCGCGGCGACGCTGTCGAGCTGGTAGCGCTCGAACGCCTCGCGCGGCAGCTCCGGCTTCACCTCGCCGCGCCGCGCCAGTTGCTGCAACGTGGCGACGACGATCGAGGCGGCGTCGATGTGGAAGTAGCGCCGCGCCGCGCCGCGGGTGTCGGAGAAGCCGTAGGACTCTGCGCCCAGCGACGTGTAGTCACCGGGCACCCACCGCGAGATCTGGTCCGGGACCGCGCGCATGTAGTCGGTGACGGCCACGACCGGCCCGGCGCACTCGGCGAGCGTGCTCGTCACGTACGGGACCCGGGTCCCGCCGGCGGGGTCGAGCAGGTTCTCCTCCTCGCAGCGGATGGCGTCGCGGCGCAGTTCGGTCCAGGACGTCACCGACCACACGTCGGCGTCCACGCCCCACTCCTCGCCGAGCATGCGCTGGGCGTCCAGGGCCCAGGGCAGCGCGACACCCGAGGCCAGCAGCTGGGCGCGCGGACGGTCCTGGCCACCGAGACCGGGGGAGTACCGGTACATGCCGCGCAGCAGCCCCTCGACGTCGAGGTTCGCGGGCTCGGCGGGCTGCACCATCGGCTCGTTGTAGATCGTCAGGTAGTAGAAGACGTCGTGCTCGCTCACCTCGGCGGTGTCGTACGCACCGATGCCGAACATGCGGCGCAGGCCCTCACGGACGATGTGGGCCACCTCGAAGGCGAACGCCGGGTCGTAACTGACGCAGGACGGGTTCGCGGAGGCGAGCAGCGGCGAGTCGCCGTCGGCGTGCTGCAGCCCCTCGCCGGTCAAGGTGGTGCGCCCCGCGGTGGCACCCAGCACGAAGCCGCGCCCGAGCTGGTCGCCCAGCTGCCAGAACTGGCCGCCGGTGCGCTGGAAGCCGAACATCGAGTAGAAGATGTAGAACGGGATCATCGGCGTCGAGTGCGTGGCGTACGACGTCGCCGCGGCGATGAACGAGGCCAGGGCGCCGGCCTCGGAGATCCCCTCGTGCAGGATCTGGCCGGTCTCGGACTCCTTGTAGGACAGCAACAGATCGCGGTCGACCGCCTCGTACTGCTGCCCGTGCGGCGAGTAGATCTTGGCGGTCGGGAAGACGGCGTCCAGGCCGAAGGTGCGCGCCTCGTCCGGGATGATCGGCACGAACCGCGCCCCGATCTCCTTGTCCTTCATCAGGTCCTTGAACAGCCGTACCGTCGCCATCGTGCTGGCGATCTGCTGCTTGCCCGAGCCGGCGCGCAACTCCGCGTAGGCCTGCTCGCCCGGGAGGGTCAGCACCTTGGAGCGCACGACCCGCTTGGGCAGCGAGCCGCCGAGTGCCGCGCGGCGCTCCATCATGTACTGGATCTCGTCGGACTTCTCGCCCGGGTGGAAGTACGGCGGGAGGTCGGCCTCGAGCGCCGAGTCCGGGATGTCCAGGTAGAGCCGGTCCCGGAACGCCTTGAGGTCGGCCTTGGTCAGCTTCTTCATCTGGTGCGTCGCGTTGCGGCCCTCGAACGACTCCAGCGTCCAGCCCTTGATCGTCTTGGCCAGGATGACGGTGGGCTGCCCGACGTGGTCGCGTGCGGATCGGAACGCCGCGTAGACCTTGCGGTAGTCGTGACCGCCCCGGCTCAGCCGTCGCAGGTCGTCGTCGGTCATGTCCTCGACCATCTTGCGCAGCCGGGGGTCGCCGCCGAAGAAGTGCTCGCGGATGTACGCGCCGGACTCGACCGAGTAGGTCTGGAACTGGCCGTCCGGCGTGGTGTTCATCTGGTTGAGCAGCACGCCGTCGCTGTCCTTGGCGAGCAGCGGGTCCCAGTCCCGGCCCCAGATCACCTTGATCACGTTCCAGCCGGCGCCGCGGAAGTACGACTCCAGTTCCTGGATGATCTTGCCGTTGCCGCGTACCGGGCCGTCGAGCCGCTGCAGGTTGCAGTTGATCACGAAGGTGAGGTTGTCCAACTCCTCGCGCGCGGCGACGCCGATGGCGCCCAGCGACTCGACCTCGTCCATCTCGCCGTCCCCGAGGAAGGCCCAGACGTGCGAGTTGGAGGTGTCGGCCAGCCCGCGGGCGTGCAGGTAGCGGTTGAAGCGGGCCTGGTAGATCGCCGAGATCGGGCCGAGCCCCATCGAGACCGTCGGGTACTCCCAGAACTGTGGCATCAGGTGCGGGTGCGGGTAGGAGGACAGCCCGTACGGGGCGCGGGACTTCTCCTGGCGGAACCCGTCGAGTTGCTGTTCGCTCAGGCGCCCCTCCAGGAACGCCCGGGCGTAGATGCCCGGGGAGGCGTGGCCCTGGAAGAACACCTGGTCCCCCGAGGCCGGGCGGCCCTCGGGATCGGAGTAGTCCTTGCCGCGGAAGAAGTGGTTGTAGCCGACCTCGTACAGCGACGCCGCGCTGGCATAGGTGGCGATGTGACCGCCCACCCCGAGCGTCTTGTTGGCGCGCGACACCATGATCGCGGCGTTCCAGCGGATGTAGGCGCGGATGCGGCGCTCGATGTACTCGTCGCCGGGGAACCACGGCTCGCGCTCGGGCGGGATGGTGTTGATGTAGTCGGTGCTGCGCAGCGCCGGCACCCCGACCTGGCGTTCCCGGGCCCGCTCGAGCATCTTGAGCATCAGGAAGCGCGCGCGCTGGCGGCCGTCCGCGTCGATCGCCGCGTCCAGCGACTCCAGCCACTCGCGGGTCTCGCCGGGATCGATGTCGGGCAGTTGCGTGTGCAACCCGTCAGTGATGATGCTGAACCTGTCCCGCGTCACGGCGCCACTCCTGTTCTGAAGGTTCTCACTCCATAGTGCTCTACCCCCGACCACTAAGGTCAGGGAAAGTGTTACCGCGCGGTAGCGGACCGTACCGGTTGGAGGACAGCACGCTGTGAGCACGAACCCGGGCCCCGGGGTCGCGGAGCGCATGGGGATCAAGGCGCAGAACGTCGTGATGGAGATCGGGTACGACGCCGACGTCGACGAGGAACTGCGGGGGCAGATCGAGGAGGCGATCGGGGACGCGATCCTCGACGAGGACAGTGACGAGGTCGTCGACGTGGTCCTGCTCTGGTTCCGGGACGGCGACGGCGACCTCGCCGACGCGCTGGTCGACGCGATCTCCCCGCTCGCCGACGCCGGGGTCATCTGGCTGCTCACGCCCAAGCGCGGCCGCGGCGGTTACGTCGAGCCGTCGGACATCACCGAGGCCGCCGCGATCGCGGGGCTGTCCCAGACCTCGATCGTCACCGCGGGCCGGGAGTGGTCCGCGGCCCGCCTCGTCGGGCGCAAGCACGGCGGCCGGCGGTGAGCACGCGACCGGCCGTCGGCGACGCGGCACCGGACTTCACGCTGCGCGACCAGAACAACGAGCAGGTCACGCTCTCCGGCTTCCGCGGCGAGCGCGCCGTCCTGATCATCTTCTACCCGCTCGCCTTCACCGGCATCTGCACCGGGGAACTGTGCGCCGTGCGCGACGACATCACCACCTTCCAGAACGATTCGGTGCAGGTGCTGACGATCAGCGTCGACTCGCCCTACTCGCACAAGATCTTCAGCGAGCGCGAGGACTTCCCGTTCCCGCTGCTGTCGGACTTCTGGCCGCACGGCGAGGTCGCGCGGCGCTACGGCGTGTTCAACGAGAGCGCCGGCATCGCGAACCGGGGGACCTTCCTGGTGGACGTCGAGGGCGTCGTGCGTTTCGCGGAGGTCAACCCGCCCGGTCAGGGCCGCGACCCGCAGGCCTGGAAGGACGCGATCGCGGCACTGTAGCGACGGGTCCGGGCCGGGCCGCGCGGTAGCGTGACCTCCGGTTCCGGGGCGCTTAGCTCAGCGGGAGAGCACTCGGCTTACACCCGAGCGGTCGCTGGTTCGATCCCAGCAGCGCCCACCAGGTTGCCCGTCTGCGAGCCCGGCCGGCATCGAGGGGTCGGACGCCTCGGTGGCCGCGGTCAGTTCTTCTCGGCCGACGTCGCCCGGTCCTGCGCGGTCTGTCCGTGCTGCCAGGCGGCATTGCACTTGGCGCAGTAGTGGTTGTCGGAGGGCCACTCGGGTGGCAGGGGTGCTTTGCAGTTGGCGCAACGGCGCGCATCGGTCACGGTGGGCTCCTTCCTCCGCCGGACGCAACCAGCCTGCGGACGACGTCGCGTCGGTGGACACCCACGACGATAGATCCCCGCGTGTACGTGACATCCGGATCGGCGCGTGAGGCCCACCCCGTGCAGGCGGCCCGCGGGGCCGCGGTCCACCGTCGCGGCATACTGGGCGTATCGCGTACACACAGGTCCGGCTGCGTCGCGCCCTCGGGCGCGTCCGGGCACACCTGGCGTACGCGGCGACCGTGGCGCGCCGCCAGCCGCGCCGGTCCGCGGGTCTGGTGGGCGCGTTCGCCGGCCGGTGGCTGCTGCGGATCGCGCTGCCGATGGCGGGTATGGCCGCCATGCTGCAGAGCTTCCCGTACCGCGCCGCGGCCGGCGGCGTGCACTTCCGGGTCCAGGCGACGCTGTTCACCCACCCCGGGCTGTCCGCCGACACGACCGTCGGAAGTTGGATCTTCGACGACATCGACTGGCTGCCGGTCGGAGTGCACCTGAGCCCCGAGAACGTCGACGTCGTGACGATGGCGGCCCGGGCGCGCACGGACCCGCAGGCGTACGTCGAGCGGCTGCGCTCGGA
>SCQZ01000447.1 GCA_004299665.1 Jatrophihabitans sp. | reverse complement strand
CCGGCATGGCACGCCGCGGCACGGTTGCTCGCCGGACGGACCTACGACGCCGCCGTCACCTACGACGACGCGCCGTACGGCGTCGGCTACTTCGTCGCGACCTGGCGTGCGGCGTGAGTGCACCCCACGAAACTGCTGCGCACTTTCGCGGGGACCCCGCGTGAGCGCACGTGCCTGACCCGGCGACGCGGGTGCTCGCGCTGGTCGGCCCCACCGCGACCGGCAAGTCCGACCTCGCGGTGCGCCTCGCCCTGGAGACCGGTGGCGAGATCGTCAACGCCGACTCCATGCAGTTGTACGAGGGGATGGACATCGGAACCGCGAAGCTGCCGCCGGAACAGCGCGGCGGCATCGCGCACCACCTGCTCGACGTCTGGCCGATACGCAAGTCCGCCGCGGTGGCCGAGTACCAGGCGATGGCCCGGGCGGTCATCGACGAGATCGCCGCGCGCGGCCGGTTACCCGTCCTCGTGGGCGGGTCGGGACTGTACCTGCGCGGCGCGCTGGACCGCCTGGAGTTCCCCGGCGAGTCGCCCGCGATCCGGGCGCGCCTGTACCGCGAACTCGACCGGGACGGCCCGGCGGCGCTGCACGCGCGCCTGGCCGGCCGCGATCCCGCCGCGGCCGCCGCCATCTTGCCCACCAACGGCCGGCGCATCGTGCGCGCGTTGGAGGTCATCGAGATCACCGGACGCCCCTTCACCGCGACGATGCCCGGCTTCGAGTCGGTGTACGACACCGTCCAGATCGGCCTGGACCGCGCGGACGTGGACCAGCGGGTGGAGCGGCGCGTGCAGGTGATGATGGAGCGCGGCCTGCTCGACGAGGTGCGCTGGCTGCTCCCCGCGGGGCTGCGGGCCAGTCCCACGGCGGGCAAGGCGCTGGGCTACCAGCAACTGCTGGCCGTCGTGGACGACGCGGGTACCGTCACCGGCGACCTGCCGGCCGCGGTGGCGGCCACGGTGCGCGCCACCCGGCGCTTCGTGCGCCGCCAGCGGTCCTGGTTCCGGCGCGACCCCCGCGTGCGGTGGCTGGACGCGGCCGCCCCGGACCTGACGGCGCGTGCGCTCGCCCTGCTGGGGCCGGGCCCGCCTACCCTGGAGTGATGCAGGTCTTCAAGGGCCACGGCACGGAGAACGACTTCGTGATCGTTCCCGACCTCGACGGCGCGCTGGAACTGTCCGGCGAACTGGTGCGGCGCCTGTGCGACCGGCACGCCGGGATCGGCGCGGACGGGGTGCTGCGGGTCGTGCGCAGCGCGAAGGATCCGCAGGGGGTCGCCATGGCCGCGCAGGCGGAGTTCTTCATGGACTACCGCAACGCCGACGGCTCGGTCGCCGAGATGTGCGGGAACGGGGTGCGGGTGTTCGTGCGATACCTGCAGGCCCTGCGTCTCGTTGAGCAGGAAGCGGCGGTGGCGACACGCGGCGGGATCAAGCGCGTGCTGGCAAGCTCGGACGGCCTGTCCGTCGAGATGGGCCGGCCCCGGGTCCTCGCCGACCGGCCGGTCGCCACCGCCGCCCCGGTCGGCCCGCGCGCGGGCACCGCGGTCGCGATGCCGAACCCGCACGTCGTCGTCGAGGTCAGTGCTACCGAACTGGCCACCCTCGACCTGCACCGTCCACCGGCCGTCAGCCCCGCCGGCGCACAGGGGCAGAACGTCGAGTTCGTCGCCCGCCGGGGCCGGCGGCACCTGGCGATGCGGGTGCACGAACGGGGGGTGGGGGAGACGCGCTCGTGCGGCACCGGCATCTGCGCGGCCGTGGTGGCGGCGGCGGTCGCGGACGGGACCGAGCGCGACGGTTCGACCTGGCAGGTGGACGTGCCCGGCGGCAGCTGCACGGTCACCTGGCGGGAGGACGACGAGGTC
>SCQZ01000446.1 GCA_004299665.1 Jatrophihabitans sp. | reverse complement strand
ATCCTCACCCTGCCGAGCGAGCCGGCGCCGGGCGGCGACGACACCGGTCGGCCGGGCGCGCCGGCGTCGTAGCCGCGCCGCACCTCGGGCGACACGATCACCGATTCTGCGCCAATATCGGGTTCTGGCTAGATAACGGAATACGGTCCGGTCATGGACCCGATCCGCAACCCGTACGCCCCCGGCGCCGGGCAGCGTCCGCCGGAGCTGGCCGGCCGTGAGGCCGAGCGCGACGCGTTCGACGTCGTGCTCGAGCGGGTCGCCCACGCACGCCCGGAGCGATCGATCGTGCTGACCGGGCTGCGTGGCGTCGGCAAGACGGTGCTGCTCAACGCGCTGCGCTCGGCGGCCGTGCGCCGCGGCTGGGGCACCGGCAAGCTGGAGGCCCGGCCGGACCAGTCGATCCGGCGCCCGGTGGCCGCCGCGCTGCACGTGGCGGTGCGTGAACTGGCGACCCCGCACCGCGGCGAGGCCGACAGCGTGCTCGGCGTCGTGAAGTCCTTCGCCCAGCACGTCCCGTCGGGCGACCGGGCACCGAAGCTGCGCGACCGCTGGCAGGCGGGCATCGCCGTCCCCGCGGTCACCGGGCGCGCCGACTCCGGCGACATCGAGATCGACCTGCTCGAACTGTTCTCGGACGTGGCGGGGCTGGCAGCCGACAGCGGCCACGGCATCGCGTTGTTCCTCGACGAGATGCAGGACCTGGGACCGCAGGACGTGTCCGCCCTGTGCGCCGCCTGCCACGAACTGTCCCAGCAGGGGCTGCCGCTGGTCGTCGTCGGGGCGGGGCTGCCGCACCTGCCGGCGGTGCTGTCGGCCTCGAAGTCCTACTCCGAGCGGCTGTTCCGGTACGCCCGCATCGACCGGCTCGACCGCGCCGCCGCCGACCTCGCCCTGCGCGCGCCCGCCCGCGAGGAGGGGGCCGACTTCACCGACGACGCGCTGGAGGCGATGTACGAGGCGACCGGCGGCTATCCGTACTTCGTCCAGGCGTACGGCAAGGCGGTGTGGGACGCGGCGCCCCGCTCGCCGATCAGCGCCGCCGACGTCGCCGTCGCCGCGCCGGAGGCCGAGACGGAACTGGCCGTCGGGTTCTTCGGGTCCCGCTACGAGCGCGCCACGCCGGCGGAGCGCGAGTACCTGCGGGCGATGGCCGACCTCGCACCCGAGGCGGGGGCGGGCCGGACGGAGATCGCGACGGCGGCCGTCGCGACGGCGCTCGGGCGAGCCCCGCAGTCGCTGTCCCCCGCGCGCGACGGCCTGCTCAAGAAGGGGCTGGTCTACTCCGGGCAGCGCGGCAAGATCGCCTTCACGGTGCCGCACTTCGGCCGCTACCTGCGTGCCCATCCCGACGATCCCGGCGAGTCCCGTACGGACGTGCGGTAGGTCCTCAGCGCAGGCCGTGGGCCCGGATCCAGGAGTGCATCGCGATCCCGGCCGCGACGCCGGCGTTGATCGAGCGCGTCGAGCCGAACTGTGCGATCGAGCAGACGGCCGTGCAGGCCTGCCGGGCCGCGGGCGACAGCCCGACGCTCTCCTGGCCGAACAGCAACAGCGCGGCACGCGGCAACCGGTAGCCCTCCAGCGGCACCGCGCCGGGCAGGTTGTCGATCCCGACGATCACGTATCCGCGCTGCGCGGCCAGGGCGAGCAGGCCGTCGACGTCCGGGACGTGGGTCAGGTGCTGGTACCGGTCGGTGACCATCGCGCCGCGCCGGTTCCATCTCCTGCGCCCGACGACGATCACCTCCCGGGCGAGGAAGGCGTTGGCGGTACGCACGACGGTGCCGATGTTCAGGTCGTGCTGCCAGTTCTCGATGGCGACCGCGAACGCGTGGCGGCGGGTGTCCAGGTCGGCGACGATCGCCTCGGTCCGCCAGTACCGATAGCGGTCGACGACGTTGCGCCGGTCACCGCCGGCCAGCAGATCCGGATCCAGCCGCGGGTCATCCGGCCAGGGCAGCGGGTGGGGCCCGGCTCCGACGGCCAGATCCGGCGTGGCGCCCTCGTCGCCGACAGCGTCGGGGTCGCCGGCGGGGTCGTCGGTAGCGCCCGGGTCGCTCCCGGCGCCCGGGTGGTTCAGGACAGTCCCAGGTCTGCGAGCCGGTAGGCCGCCCGGTACGGCAGCCCGGCGGCCTCCACGGCCGCTCCCGCCCCGCGGTCGACGATCACCGCGACGCCGACGATCTCGGCGCCGGCGTCGC
>SCQZ01000445.1 GCA_004299665.1 Jatrophihabitans sp. | reverse complement strand
ACGATGTCGACGCCGTCGTGCTGCCGGGCGGGTTCAGCTACGGCGACTACCTGCGGTGCGGTGCGATCGCCCGCTTCGCCCCGGTCATGGCCACCGTGGTCGAGGCGGCGCGCGACGGTCTGCCGGTGCTGGGGATCTGCAACGGCTTCCAGGTGCTGTGCGAGTCGCACCTGCTGCCCGGCGCGCTGATCCGTAACGACCGCCGCCGCTTCGTCTGCCGCGACCAGCCGCTGCGCATCGAGAACAACCGCACCGCGTGGACGTCCGGCTACCGCAGCGGGCAGCAGATCGTCGTGCCGCTGAAGAACGGAGAGGGCGGGTACGTCGCGGACGAGCGGACCCTGGACGAACTCGAGGCCGAGGGGCGGGTCGTCGCGCGGTACGTCGAGGACAACCCGAACGGCAGCTACCGCGACATCGCGGGGATCTGCAACGAGGCCGGGAACGTCGTCGGCCTGATGCCGCATCCCGAGCACGCGATCGACGCCCTCACCGGGCCCGGCACCGACGGCCTGGCGTTCTTCGCGGCGATCGCGGGGACAATCGCGGGGACGCTGGAGCGAGCACTGTGACCGACACGGTCGAGGCCGCGGCCGCGACACCCGAGCGGTCGATGCCCTACGCCGAACTGGGCATGAGCGAGGACGAGTACCGGCGGGTCGTGCAGATCCTGGGGCGTCGCCCGACGACATCCGAGCTCGCCATCTATTCGGTGATGTGGAGCGAGCACTGTTCCTACAAGTCGTCGCGCAAGCACCTCAAGCAGTTCGCCACGAAGGCCCCGGCCACCGACGTGCTGCTGGTGGGCATGGGCGAGAACGCCGGTGTCGTCGACGTCGGTGACGGCTGGGCCGTCACCTTCAAGATCGAATCGCACAACCATCCGTCGTACGTCGAGCCCCACCAGGGCGCGGCGACCGGGGTCGGCGGCATCGTGCGCGACATCCTGACGATGGGCGCCCGTCCGGTCGCGGTGATGGACTCGCTGCGCTTCGGGCCGATCGAGGCGGCCGACACCGCCCGCGTGCTGCCCGGGGTGGCGGCCGGGATCGGCGGGTACGGCAACTGCCTGGGGTTGCCCAACGTCGGCGGGGAGATCTACTTCGACCCGTCGTACGCGGGCAACCCCCTGGTGAACGCGCTGTGCGTCGGGGTGATGCGCGCCGACGCCATCAAGCTCGCCAGGGCCGACGGCGCCGGCAACAAGGTCGTGCTGTTCGGGGCGCGCACCGGCGGCGACGGCATCGGCGGTGCGTCGGTACTGGCCAGCGCCAGCTTTGCCGCCGCCGAGCAGGCGCACCGCCCGGCGGTCCAGGTCGGGGACCCGTTCGCCGAGAAGGTGCTCATCGAGTGCTGCCTGGAGATCTTCGCCGCCGCCGACGGTGAGGGCCTGGTGGTGGGCATCCAGGACCTGGGCGCGGCCGGGCTGTCGTGCGCCACGTCCGAACTCGCCGCCGCGGGGACCGGTGGCATGGACGTCGACCTGGACCTCACGCCACTGCGCGACCCCACGCTCGCCCCCGAGGAGATCCTCATGAGCGAGTCGCAGGAACGCATGATGGCGGTGGTGACACCGGAGCACCTCGACGCGTTCATGGCGATCTGCGCGAAGTGGGACGTGACGGCGACCGTCATCGGCACGGTGACGGACACCGGCAGGCTCCGGATGCGCTGGCGCGGCGAGACCATCGTCGACATCCCGCCCGGGAGCGCCGCCGACGACGGGCCGCTCTACGACCGGCCGGTCGAGCGCCCCTTCGACCAGGACGCGCTGGTCCAGCACGACGGCCACAACCTGCCGCGCCCCCGCACGGGTGAGGAGTTGCGCCGCACCCTGGTGCGGCTCGTCGGGTCGCCGAACCTGGCGGACAAGTCCTGGGTCACCGACCAGTACGACCGGTACGTGATGGGCAACACCGTGCTCGCCCAACCGGAGGACGCCGGCATGATCCGGTTGTGCGACACCGAGGCACGAGGTGTCGCAGTGTCCGTCGACGGCAACGGCAGGTACACGCGGCTCGACCCGTACCAGGGCGCCCAGCTCGCGCTGGCCGAGTCCTATCGCAACGTCGCGGTCACCGGCGCGCGGCCGCTCGCCGTGACGAACTGCCTGAACTTCGGCTCGCCCGAGGACCCCGCCGTCATGTGGCAGTTCACCGAGGCGGTGCGCGGGCTCGCCGACGGGTGCCGCGAGCTCGGGACGCCCGTCACCGGCGGCAACGTCAGCTTCTACAACCAGACGGGGACGACGCCGATCCTGCCGACCCCGGTCGTGGGCGTGCTCGGTGTGATCGACGACGTCACGCGCCGTATCCCGGAGGGCTTCCGGACCGACGGCGCCCCGATCTACCTGCTCGGCGACACGCGCGACGAGTTCGGCGGCTCGGAGTGGATGGCGGTCGTCCACGGATTCCTCGGCGGCCGGCCCCCGCGCGTCGACCTGCGCCGCGAGCGGCTGCTGGCCGACGTGCTGCTCGCCGCGTCGCGCGACGGGATCGTCGACTCCGCGCACGACCTGTCCGAGGGCGGGCTGGCGCAGGCGCTCGCCGAGTCCTGCCTGCGCAACTCCTTCGGTGCCCGGATCGAGCT
The DNA here is from genome assembly GCA_004299665.1 of Jatrophihabitans sp. Lineage (GTDB taxonomy): Bacteria > Actinomycetota > Actinomycetes > Mycobacteriales > Jatrophihabitantaceae > FW021-bin43. The sequence continues at coordinate 4,753 of SCQZ01000445.1, read as the reverse complement.
CCCGGCGGGGGCGGACCCGTTCGTGGCGCTGTTCTCCGAGTCGACCGGGCGCGTGCTGGTCAGCGTGCTGCACGCCCACGAGGAACGCTTCACCGCCCTGTGCCGCGAGTTTGGCCTGCCGCACGCGCGGATCGGCGTCGTGGACGTACTGACCCCGCAGCTGGAGGTGTCCGGCCAGTTCGCGGCCCCGCTGCGCGAGCTGCGGGCGGCGTGGACCGCGCCGTTGCGCAGATTCGAGTAGGGCCCTGCCGGTGACGGTGTGAGCCCTCCCGTGAGCAAGGTCGGCGCCGCGGTGGCCGTCTTCGCCGAGCAGGCGACCCTGCTCGCCGACTGGCTGCAGGCCCTGTCGGACGACGACCGTGCCGCGCCTAGCGTGCTGCCCGGTTGGGACGTGCGTGCGCTCGGCGCGCACGTCCTGCTCGCCCGTGACGGGTTGGCGCACCTGCGCGACGTCACGGCGGACGCACCGACGCCGGTCGCCGAGTATGTCGCGCGGTACCGCACCGCCGCCGCGCGCATCGCGGAACTCACCGCGACGGCGGCCGCCGACATCGCGCCGCCGGAGGTCGTGGCGCGGCTGCGCGACACGGCCGAGATCACCCGGTATGCGGCGGGTCTGTCGGATCGGACGGTGGTGCGCGCCGGCAGCGGTTCGATCGGCGCGCTCGACTGGGTCGACACCCGACTGCTGGAACTCGTCGTCCATGCCGACGACCTGTCACACTCGCTGCCCGGGCGCGACCCGGTGCCGGTCACCCGCCCCGCACTGCGGGCGACGACCCGGCTGCTCGCGGGCATCCTGGCTGCCCGGGTACCCGGGCACAGCGTGGAGGTGCGGGTGCCGCCGTTCGCCGCGGTGCAGGCGATCCCCGGGCCGCGCCACACCCGCGGCACCCCGCCGAACGTCGTCGAGACCGACCCGCTGACCTGGCTGCGGCTGGCCACCGGGCGGATCGGGTTCGCCGCCGCCGTCGCGGCCGGGCAGGTCCGCGCCAGCGGCGGTCGCTCCGACCTGGCGCCGTACCTGCCCGTGCTCGCCTGAGACAGGGGGGCGCCGGGAGCGGCGTCGGGCGTCGCAGAAATGCTGTGGGGCCTGGCCGGGTCGATCGCTCGCGCCCCGTAGACTCGACCTCGTGGCCCGAGGCGACGGCAAGCTCTCCCACCACCTCCTCCCGAACGACGACGTGGGCCCGCAGGACGCGTGCGGCGTCTTCGGCGTCTGGGCGCCCGGGGAACAGGTCGCCAAGCTGACCTACTTCGGCCTCTACGCGCTCCAGCACCGCGGCCAGGAGGCGGCCGGGATCGCCGTCAGCGACGGCTCCTCCGTCGTCGTGTACAAGGACCTCGGCCTGGTCAGCCAGGTGTTCGACGAGGCGACCCTCGCCACGCTGCAGGGACACCTGGCCGTCGGCCACACGCGGTACTCGACGACCGGGTCCACGACCTGGGAGAACGCGCAGCCGAGTTTTCGCACCACCGGAGCCGGGACCGGGCTGGCACTGGGCCACAACGGGAACCTGGTGAATACCTCGGAACTGTTCGCCCAGGCCCGCGCGGACGGCACGCTCGGGGGCGGCATCGCCGGGACGACGACCGACTCCGACCTCATCACCGCGATGCTGGCCGCGCGTCCGGACGTCAGCCTCGAGCAGGCCGCCATGGAGGTGCTGCCCGGGCTGCGGGGCGCGTTCTCGCTGGTGTTCATGGACGAGCACACGCTCTACGCCGCACGCGATCCGCAGGGGGTGCGTCCGCTCGTGCTCGGCCGCCTCGAGCGCGGCTGGGTGATCACCTCCGAGACGGCGGCGCTGGACATCGTCGGCGCCAGCTTCGTCCGCGAGATCGAACCCGGAGAGCTGATCGCCGTCGACGACGACGGCCTGCGCAGCCAGCACTTCGCGGCCCCCGAACCCAAGGGCTGCCTGTTCGAGTACGTCTACCTGGCGCGGCCGGACACCACCATCGCCGGGCGCAGCGTCCACTCCACGCGCGTCGAGGTCGGGCGGCGGCTGGCGCTGGAGCACCCGGTCGAGGCCGACCTGGTCATCCCGGTGCCGGAATCCGGCACGCCGGCGGCGATCGGCTTCGCGGAGGCGTCCGGCATCCCGTACGGCCTGGGGCTGGTGAAGAACTCGTACGTCGGGCGGACGTTCATCCAGCCCTCCCAGACGATCCGGCAACTGGGCATCCGGCTCAAGCTCAACCCGCTGCGCGACGTCATCCGGGGCAAGCGGCTGGTGGTCGTCGACGACTCGATCGTGCGCGGGAACACGCAGCGGGCCCTGGTGCGGATGCTGCGCGAGGCCGGTGCCGTCGAGGTGCACGTGCGCATCTCCAGCCCGCCGGTGAAGTGGCCGTGCTTCTACGGCATCGACTTCGCCAGCAAGGTCGAACTCATCGCCAACGGCCTGGACACCGACGGCATCCGGGCCTCCATCGGGGCCGACTCGCTGGGGTACGTCAGCCTCGACGGGTTGATCGCGGCCAGCGAGCAGCCGAAGTCCCGGCTGTGCCGGGCCTGCTTCGACGGCGAATATCCGATCCCGCTGCCTGAGGTCGTCGGCAAGCACGTTCTCGAGGGCATAGAGAAGTCCGTCGCGGGCGTGACCATCCGCGGCCGCGAGCCCGAGCACGCCCCCGGCTACCTGGCCGAAGACGCGCTGACCCGCCCGTGACCCCGCGCATCCGGGATCGCCGTGTCCTGCCCGCTGGCGACCGATCCCGGCCTCGTCTTTTCCCCGCTGCCGTCCGGTCCCGGTGCCCCGAACCGGTTCCGGCAGGGGAAAAGATGACGGGGATCGACCGGATACCGCCGGCGCGCGATGGGGGAGGGCGCGCGACGAGGATCGGTGCCTGGAACGGGGAGGCGCGATGAGTTCGTACGCCGCGGCGGGGGTCGACATCGCGGCCGGTGACCGCGCGGTCGAGTTGATGAAGGCACAGGTCCGGCGGACCACCCGTCCGGAGGTGCTCGGCGGGATCGGCGGGTTCGCCGGGCTGTTCCGCCTCGACCTCGAGCGCCATCCGCGGCCGGTCCTGGCCAGTTCGACCGACGGGGTCGGCACCAAGCTCGCCATCGCGCAGGCGCTGGACCGGCACGACACGATCGGCATCGACCTGGTGGCGATGGTCGTGGACGACCTGGTCGTGGTGGGTGCCGAACCGCTGTTCCTGACCGACTACATCGCGACCGGCAAGGTGGTGCCGGAGCGGATCGCCTCGATCGTCTCGGGCATCGCCGACGGCTGCGTCCAGGCCGGCTGCGCCCTGGTCGGCGGCGAGACGGCCGAGCACCCGGGCGTGATGCGCCCCGACGAGTACGACGTGTCCGGCACCGGGATCGGTGTGGTCGACGCCGACGCCGTCCTCGGACCGGAGCGCCTGCGCAGCACGGACGCGCTGATCGCGATGGGCTCCTCCGGGCTGCACTCCAACGGCTACTCGCTGGTGCGCCACGTGCTGCTCGAGCGCGCCGGGCTAGCGCTCGACTCCGCGCCGCCGTCGCTCGGCGGGCGCACCCTGGGCGAGGAGTTGCTGACCCCGACCCGGATCTACGCCCGGGACTGCCTCGCCCTCGTACGCGAGTGCGACGCGCGCGCCTTCGCGCACGTCACCGGCGGCGGGCTGGCCGCGAACCTGGCGCGGGTGCTGCCCGCGACGCTGGACGCCGTCGTGGACCGGGCCACCTGGGCGCCGCAGCCGGTGTTCGACCTGATCGCCGATACCGGCGGTGTCGGGCTGGCCGAGATGGAGCTGACCTTCAACCTGGGCGTCGGCATGCTCGCCGTCGTCCCGGCCGAGCGGGTGCCCGACGCGCTCGCCCTGGCCGGCAGGGCCGGACTGACCGCGTGGCAGGTCGGGGAGTTACGCGACGGCACCGGGCGGGTACACCTCAGCGGCCGGTACTCCGGGCCTGCTTCGACCTGGCGCTAGCACGCCAGCCGATCCGTTCGATCGGCTGGCGTGGGATGCCCGCTTCAGTGCTCGACGACCGGCCAGTCGTCGTCTTCCTGATCGTCGTCGGCGTCGAGGTCGCCGTCCTCGGCGACGGTACCGGTCGAGTAGCCGCCCGACCCGCTGAGTTCGCGCTGCAGGGCGTCCAGGTCGGTGTGGTGGGCGTTGTACTTCAACTCGCGAGCAACCTTCTGCTGCTTCGCCTTCGCACGGCCGCGCCCCATGGCTCGACCCCCTCGCTCACACGGTCATCCAGCTGGCGCGGACGAGGTGGAGGATTCCCTGTCCGCCGCTGGGGATGTTGTCATCGTCGTGGCGCTAGCCTACCTCGCCGCCCTCGGACACCGCACGCGACCGGTGTCGCCGCCGGGCACCTCGCACCGCACCCGCAGCCCCCCTCGGAAACCGGCCGAAACGGTGCGGCCCCGCGCAACCCGATGCCGGATGGCACACAGTGGACACGGGACCTTCGACCTGTAGGAAATTCGCCCGATCTGTTTGCATACTTGCCGCGTAACGCTGAACACACGCCGCGCTACGGTCATTGCGGGACAGGACCCCGCAAGACGATCGACCTCCGTGAAAGGGGCAAACATTCCATGACGACTCCTCGTCAACGACCCGAGTCCGAGCCGCTGCTGACGCCGTCGGAGGTCGCGACGCTGTTCCGCGTGGACCCGAAGACCGTGACACGCTGGGCCAAGGCCGGCAAGCTCACCTCGATCCGCACCCTCGGTGGCCACCGGCGGTACCGGGAGGCCGAGGTGCGCGCGCTGCTCGACGGCAACACCCAGATGCC
>SCQZ01000444.1 GCA_004299665.1 Jatrophihabitans sp. | reverse complement strand
TGCAGCCGCAGCCGGTTCCAGGGCCGGCGGGAGCGCTGGTACCACCGGTACTTCTGCGCCCACTCGATCACGGCGGCGACGTCGAGCACCCGCGGTGGTGGCGGCTGGGCCCCGCCGTCCGTCGGCATGGGATCGATCGTAGGGCTGCGCCGGAGGCGACCCGCTCCGGCGAGCCTGCTACTCCAACTGGAGCAGGCCTTCGGTCACCCGGGTCCAGGAGCCCTCGGACATCACGGCTGCCGGTCGCAGGTCGTCGTCGAGGACGACCGCATCGGCCAGCAGACCCGGCGCGATCGCGCCGAGCCGGCTGTCCAGCCCGAGCACCCGGGCCGGGTGGGTGGCGGCCGCCGCGGCCGCCTGCGCCACGGACCAGCCGCTGTCGCGCACGGCGCGGCGGACCGCCTCGTCCATCGTCAGGGTGCTCCCCGCCAGCGAACCGGTGCGCGTCAGTCGCGCGAGCCCGTCGCGGACCTGCACCTGCTGCCCGCCCAGGACGAAGGTCCCGTCGCCGACACCGGTCGCGTCGATCGCGTCGGTCACCAGCACGAGGGGCGCCCCGGTCCGGGCGATGAGGGTGGCTGCGGCTGGGTGGATGTGCGATCCGTCGTTGATGAGCTCGCAGGCGATCCCGGCGGTCAGGGATGCCCCGATCAGCCCGGGCTCGCGATGGTGGAACGGCCGCATCCCGTTGCACAGGTGCGTGGCCAGGGAGGCACCCGCGGCGATGCCGGCGCGCCCCTGGGCGTAGGTGGCGTCCGAATGGCCCAGTGCCGCCACGATTCCCGCTGCGCGCGCGGCGGCGATGAGCTCGAGGGCCCCCGGCAGCTCGGGCGCGATCGTGACCACCCGTAACGTGCCGCGGGCGGCGCGCGCCAGTTCCTGCAGCAGGGCGGGGTCGGGCTCGCGCAGGTGCTCCGGGTTCTGCGCACCACAGCGCACGTGGGACAGGAACGGGCCCTCGAGGTGGGACCCGAGCACGCGTGCGCCCGCCCCGGTGACCCCGGTGCGGACGGCTACCCATCCCAGTTGGGTGAGCAGGTCCGGCACCGGTGCGGTGACGAGCGAGACCAGGGTGCTGGTGGTGCCGTGGGTGTGGTGGAAGGCGACGGCGCCGTCGAGGTCCTCGGGTGAGGCGGTGGCGTCGTGACCGCCCCCGCCGTGCATGTGCAGGTCGACGAATCCGGGCAGCAGCCAGGCGCCGTCGAGGTCGGCCGTACGGGCGGCGGCGGGCGGGGTCCCCGACCCGACGGCGGCGAACCGGCCTGCCTCGATCGCGACCCAGCCGCGATCGAGCACCCCCTCGGGGGTGACGACGCGCGCGTCGACCAGGGTCAGGGCCGGTGGATTCATGTCCCCGGGCTCGCCAGGTACGCGATCAACGTGATCCGGTCCCCGCGGAACCAGGTGGTGCCCCACTCGACGGCCTGTCCCGCGGCGTCGAAGCTGTTGCGCTTCACCACGAGCATCGGCGACCCGACGTCGGTCTGCAGCAACGACGCCTCCCGGGGTGCGGCCGGGATCGTGTCGATCGTCTCCTGGCCGCGCCGCAACTCGACGCCGTAATGGTCCTTCAGCAGTGCGTGCAGCGAGCCCGTGGTCCGCATCCGGCGCATCAGATGCGGGAAGCGTCGCGCGGACAGCAGCGAGGTCTCGACGGCCATCGGCCGGCCGTCCGCCAGCCGTAGCCGGTCGAGTCTGTGGACCGGATCGCCCACCTGCAGCCCGAGGCGTTCGGCCACCTCGGCGTCCGCCCGCGTGCGCTGGGCACCCAGCAGCCGGCTGGAGGCGACCAGCCCGTTCGCGGCGGCCTGCTCGGTGAAGCTCGCCAGGTGCAGCGGCCAGGTGACCTTCGCCTCCGCGACGTATGTCCCCGACCCCTGCCGCCGTACCAGCCGTCCTTCGGCGACCAGCTCCACCAATGCCTGGCGGACCGTCGTGCGGGATGTTCCCATGCCGGCGGCCAGTTCGCGCTCGGTCGGGATCGACGTGCCCGGTTCGGCGGCGGCGATGAGCTCGAGCAGGTGACGTTTGACGGTGTAGTACTTCGGCTCGTGCGCCGTCGCCGTGTCCGTCACGCGCAAGGTCACCACGTCTCGGTGATCTTCGCCAGACCGCGGGGTCGGTCCGGGTCGTACCCGTGCTCGACGGCGAGGCGCCACGCGAGCCGTTGCAGCGGAAGGATCTCCACGAGCGGCAGCAGCTCTTCGGCAAGGCCGTCGGCGTCGACCGGTAGCCCACCGCCCGGTCCGACCTGCACGACCGGTGCGCGCCGCTCGCGCAGCCGCTCCAGGACGGGGGCCATCGCGCGGCCGCCCCTGCCCGGTGACACCACCGCGACCACCGGGACGTCGGTATCGATCATGGCCATCGGCCCGTGCAGCAGGTCGGCCCCGGAGAACGCCGCCGCGGACAGGTAGCTCGTCTCCATGAGCTTCAGCGCCCCTTCGCGGGCGGTCGGGTACGAGTAGCCACGCGCCGTGACCACCATGCGGGCCGCGGCGCGGAGCCGGTCGGCCACCTCGGACGAACGATCGGCCTGCAGCGTGCGCTCGGTCGCCTCCGGGAGCCGCCCGAGCGCGGGGTCCCCGCCCGGGCACAGCAGCAGGTGCAGCGCCAGCAACTCGGCGGTGTACGTCTTCGTCGCGGCCACCGCGAGCTCGGCTCCCGCGAGCACATCCACCTGCAGTTCGGCGACCTGCGCGAGGGGGGAGTCGGGGGCGTTCGTCACCGCGACCGTCAACGCACCGCAGGCCCGGGCGGCCGCCGTCGAGTCGACGAGGTCCGGCGAGCTCCCGGACTGGCTGACGGCCACGAACAGCACGTCGTGCAGGTCCGGCCGGGAGCCGTAGACGGTGAGCGTCGACGGGGACGCGAGGCCGGCGGGCAGCCCGAGCCGCGTCTCGACCAGGTACTTGCCGTAGAGGGCGGCGTGGTCGCTGGTGCCGCGCGCCGCGAGCAGCACGAAGCGGGGCGCGGCCCGACGGACCGCGTCGCCCACCTGCGCGATCACGGACCGGGCGGCGAGCAAGCGTTCGAACACGCGTGGTTGCTCGCCGATCTCCGCCGCCATGAGCATTCCGGCTCCGGTCCCGCCCACGGCCGTCCCACCAATCTCCCAAATGGACTAGACCATTGAGGATGCCGGGCCGTAGGCTCTGGTGTCAATCCGTCACGCGCCCACGCGACGCACGACCAGGTCGAGGCGGTCACGCTCCGGCGCCGTCTCCTCGCCCGAGGATCGACCGCAAGCGCTTACAGCGACCCGTTTTGGCCCGACGGAGGTCGCCGGGTAGACTCAAGCGTTGGCGCTGCCGCCGCTCCCTGCTGCCTGCTGTGGCCGCGGGCCCGGGAGTCGAGATCCCTCGTGCGCGGCGCCGGAACGAATGCCCGACATGGTGATCAGTGCGGTAACCGAAAAGCGGAGGACATGCCCAAGAAGGACGGGGCCATCGAGGTCGAAGGCCGCGTGGTCGAGCCCCTGCCCAATGCGATGTTCCGGGTGGAACTGAGCAACGGGCACAAGGTGCTCGCCCATATCAGCGGCAAGATGCGTCAGCACTACATCCGCATCCTTCCCGAGGACCGGGTCGTGGTGGAACTGTCGCCCTACGACCTCACCCGTGGGCGCATCGTCTACCGCTACAAGTGATCGCGCCGCATCCCGTCCGGACATCCTGCGCCACGTTCTGTCACACGAAAGGGCACCGACCGTGAAGGTCAAGCCGAGCGTCAAGCCGATCTGCGACAAGTGCAAGGTCATCCGTCGCCACGGTCGGGTCATGGTGATCTGCGAGAACCTGCGCCACAAGCAGCGCCAGGGCTAGCAGCACCACCACCACGCGCACGCCACCTGTTCCACCACCCCCGGTCGGAGGCCGGGGCCCGGGTCTGGGCAGACCGGGACGGCTGCGTCCAACACCTCCGCGACGACGAAGGAGAACCGCCCGCATGGCACGTCTTGCCGGCGTCGACCTCCCCCGCGAGAAGCGGATGGAGATCGCGCTCACCTACATCTACGGCGTGGGCCGCACCCGCGCCAAGCAGGCGCTCGAGGCCACCGGTGTCAGCCCGGACCTGCGCGCCCGCGATCTGACCGACGACGACCTGGTCAAGCTGCGCGACTTCATCGACGGCAACTTCAAGGTCGAGGGCGACCTACGGCGCGAGGTGGCCGCGGACATCCGTCGCAAGATCGAGATCGGCTGCTACCAGGGCATCCGGCACCGCCGTGGCCTGCCGGTGCACGGCCAGCGCACCAAGACCAACGCCCGCACCCGCAAGGGCCCGAAGAAGACCATCGCGGGCAAGAAGAAGGCAGGTAAGAAGTAAGTGACGACGCAGGTTCGCAAGGCCGCGGCCGACAAGCCGGTGGCGCGCGTGAAGGCGGGGGGGCGGTAGTGCCCGGACAGGCCCGCAAGGCGGCGGTCAAGAAGGTCC
>SCQZ01000443.1 GCA_004299665.1 Jatrophihabitans sp. | reverse complement strand
GCGGGGCGCGGGCCCCGCGAACGCATGTCGAAGCGGTCAGACTTCGAACGACCAGCCCGGACGGGCCAGGTCCACGGGGCCGTCGAAGGCGGTCGCGGCCTCGTCGCGCTGGGTCTCGGCGGACACCCACGGCGGCACGTGGGTGACGATCAACCGCCCGACGCCGGCCTTGGCGGCGTGCTCGCCGGCCTGCCGGCCGGTCAGGTGCAGGTCCGGGACGTACTCCTCGTCCGGGCCGAAGGACGCCTCGCACAGCAGCACGTCCGCGTCGCGGGCGAGTTCGGCGAGGTTCTCGCTCTCGCCGGTGTCCGCCGAGTACACCAGGGTCCGGCCGCCGTGCCCGACCCGCACGCCCACGGTCGGCGTCGGGTGGTTCATCGTCGCGAACTCGAGCGTGAACGGCCCGAGGTCCCCCGCGGACGGCGTGGAGAAGCCGAACAGTTCGTGCAGCGACAGCTTGCGCGCCAGCGGGTCGTACGCCGCCTCGATGCGCCCCCGGGTCCCGGCCGGGCCGATGAGCGGGATGCGGGAGGCGTCCTCGGCCCGGCGGAATCGCGGCCCGGAGCCGTAGCGCAGAGCGACCACGTAGGCGGTCAGGTCGATGCAGTGGTCGGCGTGCAGGTGGCTGACGAGGATGGCGTCCACCGCGGCGGGTGCGACGTACCGCTGCAGCGCGCCGAACGCGCCGTGCCCCAGGTCCACCAGCAGCGTGAAGCCGTCGGCCTGGACGAGGTAGCCCGAGGCGGGCGAGTCGGGTCCGGGCAGGCTGCCCGAACAGCCGAGCACCGTCACCTTCAACGGACACCTCCATAGGCGGGTTCGAGCGCGGTCACCGCGGGGCCGAGGAAGCGCGAGCTGAGCCGCACGAAGGCCTCCGACGGCCCGGTGGTGGCGAACACGTGACGCGGGGGCGGCGCGTCGTCCGGACGCAGCGCGTCGGCCCGGGTGAGCACGCGGTAGACGTCCTTGGCCGTCTCCTCGGCGCTGGAGACGAGGGTGACGCCGTCGCCCATGACGACCGACAGCAGCCCCGTCAGCAGCGGGTAGTGGGTGCAGCCCAGCACGAGGGTGTCCACACCGGCGGCGTTCAGCGGCGACAGGTACGCCTCGGCGAGGCCGAGCAGTTGCCGCCCGCTGGTGACGCCCCGCTCGACGAACTCGGCGAAGCGCGGGCAGGCGGCGGGGAAGACCTCGACCCCGGACGCCGCGGCGAACGCGTCCTCGTACGCGCCGCTGGTGATGGTCGCGATGGTGCCGATGACGCCGATCCGGCCGTTGCGGGTCGCGGCGACGGCCCGGCGCACGGCGGGCAGCACGACCTCCACGACCGGAACGTCGTAGCGTTCCCGGGCGTCGCGCAGGCACGCGGCGCTCGCGGAGTTGCAGGCGATGACCAGCGCCTTGACCCCGGACCCGACCAGGTCGTCCATCAGGGCGAGCGCGTGGCGGCGCACCTCGGCGATCGGCTTCGGTCCGTACGGCCCGTGCGCGGTGTCCCCGACGTAGTGCAGCCGCTCGTGGGGCAACTGGTCCAGGACCGCGCGGGCCACGGTCAGCCCCCCGACGCCGGAGTCGATCATGCCGATCGGCGCGTCACGGTCAGGGCTCACGACGAGAGGATACGGCGAAAGCCCTTACAGCGGCGCGCCGGACCGGGCGGCCGCGCCGCGCTCACGCCCACAGCTGGCCCTCGAGGCGCTCGGCGGCCTCCTGCAACGACCCCGAGTACGCGCCGGTCGACAGGTACTTCCAGCCGCCGTCGGCGACGACGAACGCGACGTCCGCCCGCTCCCCGCGCGCCGCGACGCGGTCGGCGACCGACAGCGCCGCGTGCAAGATCGCGCCGGTGGAGATACCCGCGAAGATCCCCTCGTGCTCGATCAGGTCACGGGTGCGGCGCAGCGCGTCGTAGGAGGTCACCGAGAAGCGCGAGGTCAGCACCGCGTCGTCGTACAGTTCCGGGACGAAGCCCTCGTCGATGTTGCGCAGGCCGTAGACCAGGTCGCCGTACCGGGGCTCGGCGGCGATGACGGCGACGTCGGGCACCTTCTCGCGCAGGTAGCGCCCGGTACCCATCAAGGTCCCGGTGGTGCCCAGCCCCGCCACAAAATGCGTGATCGTCGGCAGGTCCCGCAGCAGCTCCGGCCCGGTTCCCTCGTAGTGCGCGAGCGCGTTGGCGGGGTTGCCGTACTGGTAGAGCATCACCCAGTCGGGGTTCTGCGCGGCGAGTTGCTTGGCCGTCGCCACCGCCTGGTTCGAGCCGCCCGCCGCGGGCGAGAAGATGATCCGCGCCCCGAACATCTCCAGCAGCTGGCGCCGCTCGATCGAGGTGTTCTCCGGCATGACGCAGACCAGCCCGTAGCCGCGCAGCTTGGCGACCATCGCCAGGGAGATGCCGGTGTTGCCGGACGTCGGCTCCAGGATCGTGCAGCCGGGTGTCAGGGTGCCGTCCGCCTCGGCGGTCCGCACCATCGCCAGCGCCGCGCGATCCTTGATCGAACCGGTCGGGTTGCGGTCCTCCAGCTTGGCCCACACCCGCACCGGCGCGTCCCCGTCCCAGCGCGGGGACAGGTGGGGCAGGCCGACGAGCGGGGTGTTCCCCAGCGCGTCGAGCAGCGAGTCGTAGCGGGTCAGCTCAGGCCCCCGGGGCTAGGCCCGATCCCGGCTGCCGCCCGCGACCGCGGGCAGGATCGTGACGGTCGCGCCGTCGGCCACGGGCGTGTCCAGCGACCCGGTGAAGCGGACGTCCTCGTCGTCGACGTAGACGTTCACGAAGCGGTGCAGGCTGCCGTCCTCGGTGATCAAGCGGCCCTTCAGGCCCGCGTAGTTGGTGTCCAGGTCGTCGATGACGGCCGCGAGCGAACCGCCCGTCGCGGAGACGGCCTTCTCGCCCTTGGTGTACGTGCGCAGGATCGTCGGGATCTTGACCTCGATGGCCATGCTGCTGGCAACTCCTCGTCGGTGCGGGTGCTTGTCGTATCAGGCGCAACGCCGCGCCGCTGCCACCATCGTCCCACTCGCACCGGACGTGACGCAGCTCACGCCCGTGTCAGGGCGCCGGCACGACCTCGACCGGCTCCTCGGTGACCGCGCCGTCGACGATCCGGAACGAGCGGAACTCGGCGCTGTCCGGATCACGCGTGGAGACCAGGACGTAGTGCGCGCCCGGCTCGGAGGCGTAGGCGATGTCGGTGCGCGACGGGTAGGCCTCGGTCGCGGTGTGCGAGTGGTACACGATCACCGGGTCCTCCTCGTTCGCCTCCAGTTCCCGGTACAGCGCGAGCAGGTCGGCGGAGTCGAACTCGTAGAACGTCGGGGACCGGGCGGCGTTGAGCATGGGCACGAAACGCAGCGGACGGTCGCTGCCCGCGGGTCCCGCGACGATCCCGCATGCCTCGTCGGGGTGGTCGCGGCGCGCGTGGGCGACGATCGCGTCGTGGATCTCGCTGTCCAGTCGGAGCACGCCGACCAGCCTACGGAGGCGTCGCGCGCCGCCGCGTCCGGCGGTCAGTTCATCAGGGCGCGCACGAGGGCGTCCTGCACGGCGGTGAGCCACAGGTACACCGACCGCGCCGCGGCGTCCGGGCCGTCGCCGTCATGGAAGTCGGTCTGCTCGGTCACCCCGAGCCGGGTCCCCACCGCCAGGCGCAGGTCGGCCAGCACCCGCAGCCAGCGGTCCCCGGCCTCGTCGTCGAGCACGACCTGCGCGGGCCGGTCGCCCAGCGCGCTCACCTCGGCCAGGCAGCGCCGGACCCGCTCGGTGCGTTCCGCGCCCAGGGACGACTCGGTGAGGTCGCGGAAGGCCCGGGCAGAGGCGGGGTCGTCGCGGTAGCCGTCCGGGAACAGCCGCTGCCGCACCGGGTCGTGCGCGTCCAGCCCGTCCGGTTGCAGGGCGGCCAGCAGGTCGGTCAGCAAGGTGACGAGCGTGGCGGCCTCGCCGGCGTCGACGCGGACCTTCGCCCCCTCGCGGCCGGCGCCCACCCTCACCGGGCGGCCCCACTCACGACTGCTGCTCGAGGGTGGCCCACAGGCCGTACCCGTGCAGCGTGGTGACGTCCAGTTCCATGCGCTCGCGCGTGCCGCTGGAGACGACGGCGCGGCCCCGGCGGTGCACGTCGAGCATCAGCTTCTCCGCCTTCGCCTTCGGGTAGCCGAAGACGGTCATGAACACGTGGGTCACGTACGACATGAGGTTGATGGGGTCGTTCCACACGACGGTGATCCACGGGCGGTCCGGCTCGGGCACCGTGCCGGCGTCGGCCTGCCGCTCCTCCTGGCGCTGCGGCGCGACGGTGCCTGCCATACCCCCATCGTGTCACGGGGGCCACGGCTCGGTTACGTTTCGCACCATGCGGCGCCGGCGGTCCCCCGAGCGGGCCCGGCCGGGGCGGTCCGGGGGCGCGGGCGTGCTGCTGGTGCTGTGGGGCGGGTCGGTCGTCCTGCTCGCGTTCACGAGGCTGGAGTGGAAGCGGCGGCCGCACGGCGGGGACGTCGTCGGGCGCATCGACTTCGCCGCGCTGCGGCGCAACCTCGATCACTTCCCCGCCGCGGGCCGCCCGGCGGCGAGCGTCGCGTACTTCGCGTGGCTGGCGTGGGCGCTGCTACTGGTGCTGATCGTGGTGGGGCTGGCCGCGAACCTGCCGACGCGGGCGGCCCCCGCGCTGGCCACGACCGGCTTCGCGCTCGGCCTGGCCGGGGCGGGGCTGACGTACTACACGCTCACGCGGTACGCGCAGGCGACGCACGACCTGTTCGGGACGAGCAGTTCCGCGCTGGACAACTCCGAGGACGGCACCTGGTTCGCCCTCGGCGGCTACCTCGCCGCCGGTGTCGGGGCCGCGCTGGGCCTCCTCCCCCGAGTTGTCCGCG
>SCQZ01000442.1 GCA_004299665.1 Jatrophihabitans sp. | reverse complement strand
CGGGCGCCGTCCAGCAACCCGGCCATGACCTGCTCGTGCCAGCGGCTCGCGACCACCGCCACCCGCAGGCCCGCGGCGCCCTCGACCGCCCCGGCGTGCGGCGCCCCGGTTCCGGCCATCAGGCGGGCCCGTCGGTGTCGAGGTGCAGGTCGTGACCCATGCGGTCCCGCTTGGTCTCCAGGTAGCGCCGGTTCTCAGGGGTGGCGTGGGTGGGCAGCGGCACCCGGCCGGTGATGCGCAGCCCGTACCCCTCCAGCCCGGCGCGCTTGGCCGGGTTGTTCGTCAGCAGCCGCATGGAGTGGATGCCCAGGTCGACCAGGATCTGGGCGCCGGTGCCGTAGTCGCGCGCGTCGGCGGGAAGGCCGAGCGCGACGTTCGCCTCGTAGGTGTCCATCCCGGCATCCTGCAACTGGTAGGCCTGCAGCTTGTGGAACAGCCCGATACCGCGCCCCTCGTGGCCTCGCATGTAGAGCACCACGCCGCGCCCCTCGCGGGCGACCGCGGCCAGGGCCGCGTCCAGTTGCGGCCCGCAGTCGCAGCGCAGCGATCCGAACACGTCGCCGGTGAGGCACTCGGAGTGGGCGCGGACGAGCACGTCCTCGCCGTCGCCGATCTCGCCGAAGACGAAGGCCAGATGTTCGCGGTTGTCGTAGGACGACGCGTACCCGATCGCGGTGAACTCGCCGTAGCGCAGCGGCACGCGCGCCGTGGCCACCCGCTCGACCAGCTTCTCGTAGCGGCGCCGATAACCGATCAGGTCCGCGATCGAGATCAGCGCCAGCTCGTGCTCGTCGGCGAAGACCCGCAACTCGTCCGCGCGCGCCATGCCGGCCGGATCCTTCTCGCTCACCACCTCGCACAGCGCCCCGACCGGGGCGAGGCCGGCCAGCACCGCGAGGTCGACGGCCGCCTCGGTATGGCCCGGACGGCGCAGCACGCCACCGTCCTTGGCCCGCAGCGGCACGACGTGGCCCGGGCGGGAGAAGTCCGCCGCGGTCGCCTTGCGATCGGCGAGCAGCCGGATGGTGTGCGCCCGGTCCGACGCGGAGATCCCCGTCGAGACGCCCTCGCGGGCGTCGACGGTGACGGCGTAGGCGGTGCCGCGGCGGTCCTGGTTGACCCGCAGCATCGGCGGCAGTTCCAGGCGGTCGGCCTCCCCCTCGGTGAGGGAGACGCAGATGTAGCCGGACGTGTAACGCACCATGAACGCGACCAGCTCCGGCGTGGCCAGTTCGGCGGCGAAGATCAGGTCGCCCTCGTTCTCGCGGTCCTCGTCGTCGATCACGATGACCGGCCGGCCGGCCTTCATCTCGGTGATCGCACGCTCGACCGTGTCCAGCCGCAGCGTCATCGGGCGACCTCCATCAGCCGGGCGACGTACTTGGCCAGGACGTCGGTCTCCAGATTGACCGCATCGCCCGGCTGCCTGCTCCCGAGCACCGTCGCGCGCAAGGTCTCGGGGATCAGCCCCACCTCGAACCAGCCGGGCCCCACGGCGGCGACCGTCAGCGACACGCCGTCGACGGCGATCGCGCCCTTCTCGGCCACCAGCGCGGACAGGTCCGCCGGCAGGGTGAAGCGCACGGTCTCCCAGTTCTCCCCCGGCGTGCGCGAGAGCACCCGACCGGTGCCGTCCACGTGCCCCTGCACGACGTGGCCGTCCAGCCGGGCATCGGCCCGCACCGCGCGCTCCAGGTCGACGCGATCGCCGGGCCGCAGCGCGCCGAGGGCCGAGCGGTCCAGCGTCTCGCCCATGACGTCGAAGCCGAGCCGGTCGCCGTCGTGTGCGACGACGGTCAGACAGACACCGTTGACGGCGATCGAGGCACCGTGACTCGCGTCGGCGCCCACGTGCGGTGCGCTGACCGTCAGCACGGCGCTGTCGCCGCGCCGTTCCAGCGCCACGACCTCGCCCTGCTCCTCCACGATGCCGGTGAACACCCGCCCTACCTCTCCGCTGCCTCGCCCCAGCGCGGCCGCGCCACGATCTTGACGTCGTCGGCCAGCCGGGTGACCGATTCCACGTCCAGTGTGACCGCATCGCTCAGCGACGGTATTCCGGCGTGGCCAAGCGCACTCGGGCCGTCCCCGAGCAGCAGCGGCGACAGGTAGGCGATCACCTCGTCGACGCAACGTGCCTCGACGAACGCCCCGGCCAGCGTCGGGCCGCCCTCGAGCAGCACGTGGCGCACGCCGCGGTCGAACAGCGCCTTGAGCGCGAACCGGGGCGCGGCGGTATCCAGCACCAGCGTCGCGGCCGCGTTGTCCAGCACCCGGGCGGACTGCGGCGTGCGGTGCCGGCGGTCCAGGACGACCCGCAGCGGCTGGTGCTCGGCCGGTGTGCCGTCCCCGTCGCGGACGGTCAGCTGCGGGTCGTCGGCCAGGACGGTGCCCGAACCGACCAGGATCGCGTCGACCACCGCGCGCAGCGCGTGGGCGTCGGCGCGCGAGGCCGGGGAGGAGATCCACCGGGCCGACAGGTCCGCCGCCGCGACCCGGCCGTCGAGGGTGGCCGCGTACTTCCAGGTGACGAACGGGCGCGAGAGCCGGGTCGCCGTCAGCCAGGGTCGCAGCGCGCCGGCCCGGGCATCGGCGGCGCCCACCCCCTTGACGACCTCGATGCCCGCCTCGCGCAGCGCCTGCGCCCCGCCGGCGGCGTCCGGGTTCGGGTCGTCGACGGCGTAGATCACCCGGGCGATCCCGGCCTCGCGCAGCGCGACCGTGCACGGGCCGGTACGCCCGGTGTGGTTGCACGGCTCCAGGGTGACGACGGCCGTACCGCCGCGGGCCCGGGGGCCCGCGGCGGT
>SCQZ01000441.1 GCA_004299665.1 Jatrophihabitans sp. | reverse complement strand
GCCGCGCAACAACTTCCCGCTCGCCGCCGCCGCCGGGTACATGTTCATCGCCGGCGGCATCGGCATCACCCCGCTGCTGCCGATGATCACCACGGTCGCCGCGTCAGGAGCGGAATGGTCGCTGAGCTACGGCGGCAGGCACCGTGCCGGCATGGCCTTCCTCGACGAACTGGCGGTGCACGGCCCGCGGGTGCGGCCGTGGCCCCAGGACGAGCACGGGCTGCTGGACCTGGACGGGCCACTGGCAACCCCGCGGCCCGGTGTGCTGGTCTACTGCTGCGGCCCCGAACCGCTACTCGCCGCCGTCGAACAGCGATGCGCGACCTGGCCGACCGGGTCCCTGCGCGTCGAGAGGTTCGCCGCGAAGCCGCAGCAACCGGTGGACCCGACGACGGAGCGGGACTTCGACGCGGTGCTTGCGCGCTCCGGGCGGACGATCTGCGTCCGGGCCGGGAAGTCGGTCCTGGACGCGCTCGAGGCGGAGGGGCTCGCCCCGCGCAACTCCTGCCGCGAGGGGATCTGCGGCACCTGCGAGACCGGCGTGCTGGAGGGCGTCCCGGATCACCGCGACAGCCTGCTGTCCGACGACGAGCGGGCCGCCAACGACACCATGATGATCTGTGTCGGCCGCGCACTCAGCGATCGTCTCGTCCTGGACCTGTGACCGGCCGGGCGCACCGAACGACCGGCGGGCGGACGCGCTGGTGTCAGCGCCCTTCGAACACCGGCTTCTGCTTGGCGACGAACGCCGCGGTGGCGTTGCGATGATCCGCCGTCGCGCCCATGTCCCGCTGCAGGTCGGCCTCCTTGGCCAGCGCGTCGGCCAGCGTCGCGTTCGCCGCGAAGGCGATCGACTCCTTGATCGCCGCGTACGCCCTCGTCGGGCCGGCGGCGAGCCGCTCGGCGAGTTCGTGGGCGGCCGGCAGCAACCGGTCCGGCTCCACGACGGCGCTCACCAGCCCCATCTGCAGCGCCGACTCCGCCGAGATCGGCTCGGCCAGCAACGACAGGGACGTGGCCCGCGCGAAGCCGACGAGGCGCGGCAGGGTCCAGGAGACGCCGCTGTCCAGTGACAGCCCGACGTTCGCGAACGCGATCAGGAACCCGGCCGAGGAGGAGGCCAGGCGGAAGTCGCAGGCGAAGGCGAGCCCCGCTCCCGCGCCGGCGGCCATGCCGTTGACGGCCGCGATCACCGGCACCGGAAGGGTGGCCAGCGTCGTCACGATCGGGTTGTAGTGCCGGGTGACCGTGTCCAGCGGCGCCCCGCCCGCATCGAGGGCCGCGACGTGCTCGCGCAGGTCCTGGCCGACGCAGAAGCCGCGGCCGGACCCGGTGAGGACCACCGCGCGCACGGTGGTGTCGGCGCGCAGTTCCGCCACGGCGTCGAGCAGGTGTTCCTTCAGGGCCAGCGAGAGCGAGTTCATCGATTCGGGGCGGTTGAGCGTGAGGGTTGCCACGCCCCCCGCGCGCTCCAGCAGCAGGTCGGTCATCTCTGGCTCCACCAGATGTCGCGCGTCATGACCGGCACCGTATCGCGACCCTGTGTACCGGCCGCGCGGGCCGATGCGGGACAATGGACGGCAACCCGGCGTCGCGCTCCGGCGTGCCCCGGTTCTCACCGACAGCTGAGCACCGATGCTCACCCGAGGAGGCAGGCATGGCGGCCATGAAGCCGCGGACGGGCGACGGCCCGCTCGAGGTCACCAAGGAGGGACGCGGAATCGTCATGCGCGTACCGCTCGAGGGAGGTGGGCGCCTCGTCGTCGAGATGTCCCCGGACGAGGCCACGGCACTCGGCGATGCCCTGAAGTCGGTCGTCGGGTAGCGCTGCGCGGTCACGGATGCGGCCCCGGTCTCTGCAGGGACCGGGGCCGCATCCGTGCCGGCGGGGGTTCGCCTGCAAGGATCGGCGCCATGGTGCAGGTCCGTACGATCCCGGCCGCCGCGGACGCCGTCCCGCTCCCGGCCGGCGGCGGGACGGGCGCGCTGCGTAGCGCGGCGGCGCGGATCGTCCGCGAGCGCGGCGACTGCACCCTCGACGCGTCCGGCCTGCGCGGCGCGGACCTGGCCGCGGTCGCCGAGGGCGCGCTGCTGGGGGGCTACCGCTTCTCCCGTCACAGCACGGCGCTGCCGCAGCACCTCGTCGGGCTGGCCGGGGCGCAGGACGACGACGCGGTCTGCGCCGGCCTGCGCCGGGCCGCCGCCACGTGCTGGGCACGGGACCTCGCGAACACACCGGCCTCGGTGAAATCGCCCCGCTGGCTCGGCGAGCAGGCACGGCAGGTGCTGGCACCACTGGGCGTGCGCGTCGCCGTCCACGACGACGAGTGGCTCGCCCGGTGCGGCTTCGGCGGCATCCTCGCCGTCGG
>SCQZ01000440.1 GCA_004299665.1 Jatrophihabitans sp. | reverse complement strand
CAGCAGCAGGTCCGCGGCGCTGTAGGCCGGGTCGCTGGCCAGCGACCGGTCACAGGCGATGTTCGCGAGCGCGCCGTGACCGTGCCGCCACGACCCCCACCCGAACAGGAACAGCGGCGCCGCGTCGTAGGGCGACGGCAGGCGGCGCGCCAGCTCACGCCACAGCGGGCGGCCGTCGATCCGGCCGCCGTCGGCGGCGGCCCACATCGCGTCGCGCACCGGGATGCTGCGCAGCGCCACCCCGAATCCGGCCACGACGGCGACGTCGAGGTCCACCGTCCGGCTGTCGGCGGCGGCCGCGGCCGTCAGCAGCGCGCGCCGCTGGCGCAGCTCCCAGCGCCGCCGCAGGACGGGGGTCCGCGCCTCGCCCGCCTCGCGCTCGGCGGCGGCCAGGTGCGGCACCATCGCCTCGCGGTCGGTGTCGGCCACCGGATCGAGCAACGCCCCCAGGCTGTCCCGGTCAGGCAGGGCCACCAGCCCGGCGTAGGTCGCCGCCGCCACGACCGGTGGGGCCTCGGGCAGTTCGTGTCCCTCGGGCGGGCAGCAGCCGGGGTCGGCGCACCGCAGCGACCACCACCGGCCCCGGGCGACCAGCAGCACGTCGGCGACGTCGGCCGCCACACCCACCGCGACCCCGGCCTCGGCGCACCGCGACCGCAGGTCGGCGGGCAGCCCCTGCCAGGCGGGACCGGTCCCGGAGGCGGGCGGGTCGTCGTCGAACACGGCGACCACCAGCGTCCGGGCCCCACCCCGGAGCATCGAGGCCATCGTGTGGCGCAGCGTCGCCTCGTCGGCGAGGTCGTCGACATCCATGCGGGCCGTGACGACCAGGCGGGCGTCCGCCAGGCCGACGAGCACGAGGCTGCGCGCGGGATGGAAGCCGAGCAGGTACGGGATGGCCTGCAGCAGGTCGGCGGGGCCGCTGATACGCAGCGCGGGCGTGGGGTCGGTCGTCGTCATGACATCACCGTGCGGGCGGCCGCCGACGCCGCCGGACCGTCAGGCCGGCGTTGTGGACGACACGCAGGGTGTGGACGGCCGGCCGGAACTTCGCGGTCCCGGTCGGCCGCCCCGGTCCCTCAGTCCGCCTCGGCGGCCAGCACGGCGGCGATCTCGCGGTCCAGGTCGCTGTCGGCCCGGGCCGCATCCTCGCCGCCGGGTGCGGCCCGCCGCACCGCGAACACCACCAGCAGCCAGGTTCCCACCAGGAACGCGACCGCCATCCAGAACGCGCTGCGGGCTCCCGCGACGAACGCCTGTTGCGCGAGGTCGGCGGCCGGGACGTGCGCCCCGAGCCGGTGCGCGGCGGAGGCGCTCGCGGTACCGAACACGGTCACCAGCACCGACAGCCCGAGCGCCCCGCCGACCTGTTGCATGACGTTCACCAGCCCGGAGGCGGCACCGGCGTCCTGCGGCGAGACCCGCTCGAGTGCGACGGTGGTCAGCGGCACGAATGCCAGGCCGTTGCCGGTGCCGAAGATCACGAGCGGCGTCAGCAACGCGAGGTAACCGCTGTGCGTGCCCACGTGGGTGAGCAGCAGCATCCCGGTGGTGGACAACGTGACGCCGGTGATCATGACCGCCTTCTCCCCGAACCGCCCGACCAGCACGCGCGAACTGAGTTGCGAGGCGGCGAAGACCGCGACCGTCAGCGGCAGGAACGCGAATCCGGTGCGCAGGTCGCTGTAGCCCAGCACGCCGCGCAGGAACTGGGTGAGGAAGAAGAACATCCCCATCATCGCGGCCACGAGCAACAACCGGGCCGCGTAGGCTCCCGCCCGGTTGCGGTCGGCGAACAGCCGCAACGGCGTGATGGGTGCCGCGGCGCGCGCCTCGACGAGCCCGAAGATCTCCAGCAGTACCAGTCCGACGGCGAACGCGGCGATGGTCCGGGCGGAGGACCAGCCCGTGCCCGCCACCGAGACGAATCCGTACACCAGCGCCGC
>SCQZ01000439.1 GCA_004299665.1 Jatrophihabitans sp. | reverse complement strand
CGACACCCTGCGCACCACCCACGACACCACCCAGGCCCGGCTACCCGGCGACGCCGAACAACTACGCTGGTTCGACCTACCCGCAGCCTGCCTCACCGGCTGAACCACCTGGCAGCATCGACACCGTGAGCGAGCCGAAGGACCTGCGCCGCGGCGACTTCCCGGTGCTGCGGTCGATCCCCACCCGCTGGTCCGACGACGACACCTACGGCCACGTCAACAACGTCGTCCACTACTCGATCTTCGACACCGTCGTGAACGGCTGGCTGATCGAGGCGAGCGGGTGCGACATCCGGACCCTGCCCGCCGTCGGCCTCGTCGTAGAGACCGCGTGCCGGTACCTCGCCGAACTTCGTTTCCCGGAGACGATCACCGCGGGCCTCGGGCTGGAACGCGTCGGGACCTCCAGCGTGACCTACCGGCTCGCCCTGTTCGGCGCCGGCGAGGCCCCGGCGGCCGTCGGTCGCTTCGTGCACGTGTACGTGGACCGGGCGACGCGCCGGCCGGTCCCGGTGCCCGCCGAGATCAGGTCCGCGCTCACGACCCTGCAGGCGTGACGGGAGTTCGCCGGCCGTGCGACTCCGGGCCCGCCGC
The DNA here is from genome assembly GCA_004299665.1 of Jatrophihabitans sp. GTDB lineage: Bacteria > Actinomycetota > Actinomycetes > Mycobacteriales > Jatrophihabitantaceae > FW021-bin43. Next base: position 2,565 of record SCQZ01000439.1, on the reverse strand, counting down.
GTTCGGGGTGCGGCGAACGGGCCGTCACTGCATGCTGATCCCATGACCTGGTACGACCTGGAACCGGTCGACGAGACGTTCTTCGACACGGCCACCCACGTGCACTCCTACCCGGTGGACCTCCCGGTACCGCCGGAGCGGTTGTGGGAGTCGCTCACCTCCGACCGCGCCCTGGCGGACTGGGGCCTGGGGCTGTCGCGACTGGAGTGGACGTCGCCACGCCCCTTCGGGATAGGCACCACGCGCGAGGTCGTGCTACCGCTGCGCGCGATGGCCGTCAGGGAGCGCTTCTTCCGCTGGGAGGAGGGCCGTCGCACGTCGTTCTACGGCGTCGCCACGAACCGGCCGCTGCTGCGCGGGTTCGCCGAGGACTACCGGGTGGAGCCCGCGCCGGGCGGTTGCCGCTTCACCTGGACCATCGCCGTGCAGCCGCGGCCGCGCACCCGGCTGCTACTGCGTGCCGCGGACCCGGTGAACGCCCTGCTGTACCGGTCGGTCCCGGTCCGCGCGAAGGCATACTTCGCGAAACATCCCTGATCGGCCGGGACACCGGGGCAAGATGGGATCATGCCCAGGATCAGCAGTGCCGCACGACTGACAGCCGGGGCCGCCGCCCTCCTCGTCGCCGCCGGGTGCGCGACGCAGTCGGCCGCACCGCCCCCGAAGACCGTGACGGTGACCCGCAAGGCACCGCCCACGGCGGGCGCCACCCGGTCCGGTCCGGCCACCGGAACGCCGACCACCGGGGCGTCGGGGGCCGCGACGATGACCTCGCTGCCGGGGACCTGCGACAACCTGCTGCCGATCTCGGCTGTCGTCAACGCCCTGCACCGCAACGTGCCCGGCAACACGGCCTTCGTCGTCGGCACCGCCGAGGCCGACATCAACCGGATCGGGTACATCAACTGCCGCTACGGTCTGACGGCGCCGAACTCGCCCCCGGTGATCGAGATCGGCGTCAGCCTCTACGGCACGGCCGCGGACGCGAGCAAGCGCATCCAGCCCACCGTCGACGACTTCACGGCACACGGCGCGTCGCCCTCGACGGTGACGGTGGCCGGCACACCCGCGCAGTTGCTCACCGGCGGCACCGGCACCGGGTACGGACCCACGATCGTGCTGGCCTCCGGGCAGCGGACGGTGGCGGTGACGATGCTCGCGTCGGCGACCCAGGACGCGCGCACCGACCTCGTCGCGCTGGCCACGCTCGCGCTGCAGCGCACCGCAGCCTGAGCGCGCACCGGAGCCGCCTGTCGGGTTCGAACCGACGACCTGCCGCTTACAAGGCGGCTGCTCTGGCCAGCTGAGCTAAGGCGGCGACGCAGGCAAGGCTACCGGGACGCTAACCTACGGTTCCGTAGGAACGTGGTCCGGCGAATCAGCGTCGCGGGCGCACCGGAGCGGAGCGAGCAGGCGATGGGTCACCCAGCGGGCGGTGGTCGGCGGTGAGCCGGTTGCACCGGCCCCGGGCCGGGTTCTGGATCCGGCTGTGCGTGGTCGTGATCTACCCGTTCGTCGGGCTGATCTTCCGCGTCCGGTTCCGCGACCTGGACCGGGTCACGCCCCCCGCGGAGGGCGGCGTGATCATCGCGCTGAACCACGTCTCGCACATCGACACCCTGCTCATGGCGCGGATGGTGTGGCAGAGCGGCCGCGTGCCGCGCTTCATGGTCAAGTCGACGCTGTTCGCCAGGCCGGGGGTCGGCGCGATCATGCGGGGCGCGGCACAGATCCCGGTCTACCGGGGCACCGCCGACGCGGCCGGCTCGCTGCGCGACGCGGTGCGCGCCCTGCGGCGCGGCGAGGCCGTCGTCGTGTACCCGGAGGGGACCATCACCCAGGACCCCCGCCAGTGGCCCATGCAGGCCCGGACCGGGATCGCACGCCTGGCCCTGCTCGCGCCCGAGATCCCGGTGATACCCATCGGGCAGTGGGGGGCACAGCGCACCCGGCCGCGATGGCGGCGCTACGTCACCCGCCCGGTGGCCCGGGTGTCGGTCGGCAAACCCGTCGACCTCGACCGGTTCCGCGGCGCCGAGGCGAACGCCGCCACGCTGCGGGACATGACCGACACGATCATGTCCGCGGTACGGGACGAGGTCGCCGCGCTGCGCGGCGCCCAGTCGCCCACCGAGTTCTTCACGCCGACGCGCACCTACGTCGACGGCAGGTGATCAGCCCGCGGCGCGGCGGCGGCGGGCGATGTCGGCGAGGGTCACGGCGGCGGCGATGCTTGCGTTGAGCGACTCGGCCCCCGCGGCCATCGGGATCGCGATCGTCAGGTCGCAGGTCGCCCCCACGAGACGGGAGAGCCCGCGGCCCTCGGAGCCCACCACCACCACCAGCGGGTCGGCCGCGACCTGCAGGTCGTCGATCGTGGTCGGCGCGTCGCCGTCCAGCCCGAGCACGAGCATCCCCTCCTGCTGGCACTGCTTGAGCGCCCGCGGCAGGTTCGTCACCCGCGCGACCGGGATGCGGGCGGCGGTGCCCGCGGAGGTGCGCCACGCCGTCGCGGTGACGCCGGCGGAGCGGCGCTCCGGGACGATGACGCCGTGCGCGCCGAAG
>SCQZ01000049.1 GCA_004299665.1 Jatrophihabitans sp. | reverse complement strand
CGCCTCCTGCATCAACTGAGCGTCAGCGCCACCCGACGCGGCGCAGGACCGCGAGTGAGCGCGTCATCGTCCGGGCGAATGCCTCGTGGCTGAGGTTCCCGGGCGGGGCGAGGTTCATCAGCCGCTGCCGGGCGACGGTCTGCGCCTCGGTGTACTTCAGCAAGCCCTCGCCGCCGTGCCGGCGTCCGAGCCCGGACTCCCCGACCCCGCCCATGGGCGCGTCGACGGAGCCCCACGCGGCGGCGTACCCCTCGTTGATGTTCACCGTGCCCGCGTGCAGCCGCGCGGCCACGTCCCGCCCGCGCCGGGCGTTGCCGCTCCAGACGCTCGCGTTCAGCCCGTAGCGCGTGTCGTTGGCCCGTGTGATGGCATCCTCGGGGTCGGTGAAGCGGTACAGCGACACGAGCGGGCCGAATGTCTCCTCGCCGAAGCAGGTCGCTGCCGGAACCACTCCTTCCAGCACGGTCGGCTCGTAGAAGTACGGGCCGAGGTCCGGCCGCGCGCTGCCCCCGGCCAGTACGGTCGCGCCGTTCGCCACGGCGTCCTGCACGTGCGCGCTGACCGTCGCGACCTGCGCCGCGGACGTGAGCGAGCCCATGTCGTAGGAGTAGTCGTAGCCCGCACCGATGCGCATCGCCTTCACCGCGTCGACGAAGCGCGGCACGAAGGTGTCGTAGATGCCGTCCTGCACGTACATCCGCTCGATCGAGATGCACAGCTGGCCGGAGGAGGAGAAGCAGGCCCGCACGGCGCCCTCGACGGTGCGCTCGAGGTCGGCGTCGTCGAGGACGATCATGGCGTTCTTGCCGCCGAGTTCCATGGACGAGCCGATCAGCCGTCCGGCCGCCTGGGCCGCGAGCCGCTTGCCGCTCGCGGTGGACCCGGTGAACATCAGGTAGTCCGCGTTGTCGATCAGCGGGTCGCCGATCTCGGCGCCCCTGCCGAGCACCATCTGCCAGACGTCCGCCGGCAGGCCCGCCTCGCGGGCGATCGAGAGCCCCCACAGCGCGGTGAGGGCGGTCTGGTTGTCCGGCTTCTGGATCACCGCGTTGCCGGCGAGCAGCGCGGGAATGGTGTCGCCGACCGACAGCGCCAGCGGGTAGTTCCACGGGGACACCACCGCGACCACGCCCTTCGGGTGGCGCAGTTCGCGGGTCGAGGTCAGGCCGGGCAACAGGCCGGTACGGCGCTTGATCCGCAGCAGCCCCGGCGCCCGGCGCGCGTAGTAGCGCGCGGTGATGGCGATGTCGGCGACCTCCAGGAACGCATCGCGGCGCGACTTGCCGTTCTCGGCCTGGATCAGGTCCATGATCTCGTCCTGGCGCGCGAGCACCAGGTCGTGCAGTCGCAGCAGGATCCGGCACCGCGCCCGCACCGGCAGCGCCGCCCACTCCCGCTGCGCCGGCCGTGCCCGCTCGTAGGCGGCCGCGACGTCGCGCGCGTCGCACTGCGGCAGCACCGCCATCCGGGTACCGGTGTAGGGAGCCACCGTCTCGAGCGTCTCGCCGGAGTCCGAACGGACCTGTGCGGTGAGGCGTTCTGCCTGCCGCAGGATCGCGGGCAGGGCGACGGTGGGTTGGTCGGAGGCGAGGATGGCCATGCCTCCATTTTGAACGACGTTCAGTAAACCCGCCAGCGCGCGATGCAGGGCGCCTCAGTGCGCGTCAGTGCGCTCTCTCGAACCGGGCGACCGAGTACCCGAGCAGCATCGGCACGTCGAGGGCGAAGACGACCAGCAGCGCGGTGATCACCGCGAGGACGCCGCCGCGCGTTCCGTCGTAGATGATCACGTACTCGATCATGCCGGCGATGACGAGGTACACGAGCAGCGTCCAGCCTGCCACCTGCCGGAACCGCCACCACGCGAACGACGGCAGGCGGGCGAGCAGGCTCGCGGCCGCGACCAGCAGCAGCAGCGCGGCGACCAGCGGGATCGACCCGAGCGCAAGGTTCACCGGGTGCGGCACCCGGCCGGCGATATAGACGCCGCCGACGAGGGCGGCGACCAGCGCCCCGACGGCCAGGACCTCGATCGACGACACCCGGTACGGGCGTGCCTGCGCCGGGCTGCTCACGACGTCGCAACCCGCGTCATGATCACGAGCGTCGCGATCTGCATCACTCCCGTGACCCCGGCGAAGTACACGAAGCGCCG
>SCQZ01000438.1 GCA_004299665.1 Jatrophihabitans sp. | reverse complement strand
GTCACGGTGGGGTCGTGGTCGTGCCCGCAACTGCACATCGACCCGAACTGTTCGGTGACCGCCGCCTCGATCGCGGCGTCGAGCCGCGCGTCGGCGGCGTCGATGCGCACGCTGCGGGCGGTTCCCCACGCGACGAGCGTGAGTACGACCGCGACGAGCAGCGCCGCCACGCCGAACAGCCGCACCGTGGTCACCTGCCCGGTGAGGGCCACCGCACCGACCGCGACGAACAGCACCGCGAAGAGTGCGAGCGTCGCCGCCAGCCGGCGCCGGCGCGGGATCGGGATGCCCGACAGCGGTGAGCTCACGCCTAGCAGTATGCGGGACGCACCCGTCCGGACCGGACGGCGGCCCGTGCGGCGACGGCCACTAGCGTGGGTCCGTGCGCATCGCTCGCTTCATCCATCCCGCAGCGGGGACCCGGCCGTCCGGCATGCTGTGGGGGACCGTCGAGGGGGAGGCGGGGGCGCCCCCGGCCAACCTGACCGTCGCCGCGATCGACGGCCACCCGTTCGGGGCGATCGCCTTCACCGGCGAGCGCTGGGCGCTGCCGGAGGTCCGGCTGGTGGCGCCGATCCTGCCGAGCAAGGTGGTCTGCATCGGCAAGAACTACGCCGACCACGCGCGGGAGATGGGCGGTGAGGCGCCGCCGTCGCCGGTCATCTTCCTCAAGCCGTCCACGGCGGTGACCGGGCCCGGCGACCCGATCCGGCTGCCGCCGTCGGACCGCGTCGACCACGAGGCCGAACTGGCGGTCGTGATCGGCGCACCGGCGCGCGACGTCCCGCCGGAGCAGGCGATGCGCCACGTGCTCGGCTACACGTGCGGCAACGACGTCACCGCGCGCGACCAGCAGCGCGCGGACGTGCAGTTCACGCGGGGCAAGGGGCACGACTCGTTCTGCCCGCTCGGGCCCTGGATCGAGACCGCGATCGACGCGAGCGACGTGCGGGTCACCGCGCGGGTGAACGGCGACCTGCGCCAGGACGGCCGCACCTCGCAGATGATCCACGACGTCCCGGCGCTGATCTCGTTCATGTCGCACGTCATGACGCTGCTGCCGGGAGACGTGATCATGACCGGTACCCCGGCCGGCGTCGGGCCGATCGTCGCCGGCGACACCGTGACCGTGGAGATCGAGGGCATCGGCGCGCTCAGCAACCCGGTGGTCGCGAAGTGAGTGCGCCCCGGTTGCGGGTCGCCCCGTCCCCGACCGGCGACCCGCACGTCGGCACCGCCTACATGTCGCTGTTCAACCTGGGCTTCGTGCGGCGCCACGGCGGGGCGTTCGTGCTGCGGATCGAGGACACCGACCGCGCCCGCTTCCGGGCCGACTCCGAGCAGCAGATCTACGACACGCTGCGCTGGCTCGGGCTGACCTGGGACGAGGGGCCGGACGTCGGGGGCCCGTACGCGCCGTACCGCCAGTCCGAGCGACTGGCCACCTACCGCCCCTTCGTCGACCGGTTGCTGGCCGACGGCCACGCCTACCACTGCTGGTGCAGCCCGGAACGCCTCGCGCAGATGCGCGAGCGGCAGCGGGCGGACAAGCAGCCCACCGGATACGACCGGCTCTGCCTCGGCAAGAGCGAGGCCGAGCGCCGGGCGCTCGGCGGATTCGCCGATACCCCGGTGGTGCGGATGCTGATCCCCGACGACGTCCCGTTGACGTTCACCGACGTCATCCGGGGCGAGGTGTCCGCCCCGCGGCCGGACGATCAGGTGATCCTCAAGGCGGACGGCTTCCCGACGTACCACCTCGCCGTGGTGGTGGACGACCACCTCATGCAGATCACGCACGTGGTGCGCGGCGAGGAGTGGATCTCCTCCACCCCCAAGCACCTGCTGCTGTACCGCTGGCTGGGGCTGCCGGCGCCGGCGTTCGCGCACATGCCGCTGCTGCGCAACGCCGACAAGTCCAAGATCTCCAAGCGCAAGAACCCGGCGGCGCGGCTGACCTGGTTCGTCGAGCAGGGCTACCTGCCCGAGGCGCTGCTGAACTTCCTGGGCCTGCTCGGCTACAGCCAGCCGGACGGGTCGGAGATCTTCGACTTCGCCCAGTTCAGCGCGGACTTCGAGTGGTCCCGCGTCAACACCGTCGGCCCGGTGTTCGACCTGGACAAGCTCGACTGGCTCAACGGGCACTACATCCGCGAACTCGACCTAGCGGAGTTCGCCGGGCGGCTGACGGCGTTCGCGGGCGATCCGGCCCACGCGGACGTCATCGCTGCGGCCGCGCCGCTGGTGCAAGAGCGTGTCGCCACGCTGCGCGAGGGGCTCGACATGATCGGATTCCTGCTCGTGGACGAGGCGTCGTTCGCCGTCGACGAGGCCGCCGCGGCCAAACACCTGGGCGAGGCCGGGCAGGAGGTGATCGCTGCCGCCGTCCTTGCACTGCAGGCGGACGGGGAGTGGGCCCACGAGGCCATCGAGGCCGCGCTGCGGGGGGCGCTGGTGGACGGGCTGGGGCTCAAGCCGCGCCAGGCGTTCGGTCCGGTCCGC
>SCQZ01000437.1 GCA_004299665.1 Jatrophihabitans sp. | reverse complement strand
CACCGCCTCCTCCAACGCGACGACGTCCTCGGCCGAGTCGACACGCTGGGTGTGCCAGCCGTACGCCTCGTACCGCTGGCAGACGTCCTCGCTGAACGCGACCGCGGTGTCGTCCTCGATCGAGATGTGGTTGTCGTCATAGAACAGGATCAGGTTGCCCAGGCGCTGGTGCCCGGCCAGCGACGAGGCCTCGCCGGACACGCCCTCCTCCATGCAGCCGTCGCCGGCGACGACGTAGACGTAGTGGTCGAAGGGGGAGCGCCCGGGCTCGGCATCAGGGTCGAACAGCCCGCGCTCGCGCCGCGACGCCATCGCCATCCCGACCGCGTTGCCGACGCCCTGGCCGAGGGGGCCAGTGGTGGTCTCGACCCCGAGCGTGTGGCCGTACTCGGGGTGGCCCGGCGTGAGCGAGCCCCAGCTGCGCAGCGCCTCGATGTCGGACAGTTCCAGCCCGAACCCGGCCAGGAACAGCTGGCAGTACTGCGTCAGCGACGCGTGGCCGTTGCTGAGGACGAACCGGTCACGCCCGATCCAGGTCGGGTCCGTCGGGTCGATGCGCATGACGCGCTGGTACAGCAGGTAGGCGAGCGGGGCCAGGCTCATCGGTGTCCCGGGATGGCCGCTTCCGGCGCGTTGCACGGCGTCGGCGGCCAGCAGCCGCGCGGTGTCGACGGCGCGGGTGTCCAGGTCGGTCCACCAGTCGGGGTGGCGGGTCACGACGTCCGGGAGCGCGGATCCGGTGCCTTCCGGGTTCTGTGCCACGAGTTCGGGTCCTTCCGCAGGGACGCGCCGATCGGTGCGTGTCCGACAGGGGCGAGCCTAGCCATCGACCATGTGCCCGCGCTGTCGGTCCTGGATCACGCTCCGGGCCGCTGAGCCTGGCTCGGCGCACCGTTGGCGCGCTCGATACCCTGATGCGGTGACACAGACGCCGGTGGCTCCCTCCCAGGGGCACAGCACGGCAGCACCGGACCCGGTGCACGATCTCCTCCCCGGCACGTCCGGCGCCGGGGTCCCACACGGCGGGGCGCCGCGCCGCCCGCACCGGTCCCGGCTGCAGGCGTACGTCGCGCTCACCAAACCCCGCATCATCGAACTGCTGCTGGTCACCACGCTCCCGTCGATGATCTTGGCTGCCGGCGGGCTGCCGACGTGGCAGACAGCGCTGGCGACGATGCTCGGCGGGACGCTGGCCGCGGGCAGCGCGAACGCCCTCAACTGCTACCTCGACCGCGACATCGACGCGGTCATGCGGCGCACCGGCCGCCGTCCGCTGGCACGCCACGAGGTGTCGCCCACGGGCGCGCTGATCTTCGGGCTGGCGCTGGGCGTCGCCTCGGTGTGCGGCATCGGGTTGGCGACCAACTGGCTGGCGGCCGGGCTGACGGCCGCCGCGATCGCCTTCTACGTCATCGTGTACACGGCGCTGCTCAAGCGCCGCACCCCGCAGAACATCGTGTGGGGCGGCACGGCCGGCTGCATGCCGGTGCTCATCGGGTGGTCCGCCGTCACCGGCTCGCTGGCCTGGGAGCCGGTCGCGCTGTTCGCCGTCGTGTTCTTCTGGACCCCGCCGCACACCTGGGCGCTCGCGATGCGCTACCGCGATGACTACGCCCGGGCCGGGGTCCCGATGCTCCCCGTCGTCGCCTCGCCCCGGCAGGTGACCGCGCAGATCGCCGCGTTCTCGTGGGCGACCGTGGCGGCCTCGCTGGCCCTGTGGCCGCTCGGCGCGGGCTGGGTCTACGGGGCGCTCGCCGCCGGGGCCGGCGTGGTGCTGGTCGTGGCGGCGCATCGGTTGCACCGGCAGACCGTGCGTGACGCCACCGCCAAGCCGATGGCGTTCTTCCACCTGTCGAACAGCTACCTGGCCTTCGTCTTCGTCGCGGTCGCCGTCGACACGTTCCTGCACTGACGTGCCGCCGACCTCGCGTTCGGCACCGCCGCCGCCGTGACCCTCCCCGCGCCGGATCCGCAGCGGCTCGGGGCGCTGCGGCGGATGAAGGCGACCGCGGCCGGCCTGCTGGTCCTGGCGGCGGGGGTGTTCGTCCTGTGCCGGGTGTTCACCGATGGCAAGGGCGGCTGGGGCTACCTGCAGACCGCGGCGGAGGCATCCATGGTCGGCGGCCTCGCGGACTGGTTCGCGGTGACGGCACTGTTCCGGCACCCGCTGGGGTTGCCGATACCCCACACCGCCATCATCGCGCGCAAGAAGGACCAGATCGGCAGCGCGCTGGCCGGCTTCGTCAGCGAGCACTTCCTCACCGAGGCGATCGTCTCCGAACGGGTCAGGCTGGCACGCGTCCCGCAGCGGATGGGGGAGTGGCTGGCCGATCCCGACCACGCCCGCCGGGTTGCGAGCGAACTCGCCGGCGCGGTCGGGGGGATGGCCTCCGTCCTGCGCGACGACGAACTGCGTACCGCGGTCGCCGCCTTCGCCGACAAGCGCCTGCGTGACCTGGACGCGGCGCCCCTGCTCGCGCGCCTGATCGACGCCGTGTGCGACACCGGGCAGCACCAGGCGCTGCTGACGACGCTGCTGCGCGGCACGATGCACTTCCTGGACGACAACCGCGCGGTGTTCCGCGAGCGGCTGGCACAGGAGTCGCCCGAGTGGGTGCCCGAGTGGGTCGACGACCGCGTGTTCGCGCGGGGCTTCACCGCGGTGCAGTCCTTCCTGGCCGATCTGGTGCTCCAGCCCGAGCACGAACTGCGCCGCACGTACGACGCGAAGCTGCGCGACCTCGCGGCCCGGCTGCGCGACGACTCGGAGCAGCAGGCCCGGCTGGATCAGGCAAAGCTGCAGATGCTGGACAACCCGCGGGTCCGCGAATGGCTCTCCTCCCTGTGGATCGGTGCGAAATCGCTGATCGTCAACGGCGCCGCGGACCCGGACTCGGACCTGCGGCGCTGGCTGCAGGCCCTCACCGTGCGCGCGAGCGAGGTGCTGTGCGACGACGCCGGCGTCCGCGCGAAGGTGGACGAGGCGCTGCAGCGCATGACCGGGCACGTCGTGACCCACTACGCCGACGACATGGCCGCCGTGATCTCGACGACGGTCGAGCGGTGGGACACGGCCGAGACCAGCCGGCGCCTGGAGTTGCAGGTGGGCCGGGACCTGCAGTTCATCCGGATCAACGGCACCGTCGTCGGCGCGCTCGCCGGCGTGATCATCTACGCGATCAGCCAGTTGTTCTGACGCGC
>SCQZ01000436.1 GCA_004299665.1 Jatrophihabitans sp. | reverse complement strand
GTCAGTGGTCAGCGCCGCGGCGAGTTCGGGGTCGGCCAGAGCTCCCACCGACAGGACGAGCAGGTCGACTCCGGCCGCGAGTACCTCATGCGCGTGGTCGCGCAGCGCCTTCTGTCCGGCGGCCTCCACGACCAGGTCCGACCCGCGCAGGAGGTCGGACAGGCTGCATGCCGCGACACCCTGGACGGGGGAGTGCGTCACGACGCCGGACAGTTCTGCCCCGGACACCTCGTTCGCAGCGAGGGCGGTGGCGACGACCCGCCCGATCGCGCCGCAGCCGAGGACGCCGACTCGCAGGGTCACGGGTTGGCCCAGGGCAGCGGTGTGTCGTTGAGGCCGAGGTAGATGCTCTTCTGGCGCGTATAGGAGCGGATCCCCTCGCGTCCCTTCTCCGTGCCCAGCCCGCTCTCCTTGGCTCCGGAAAACGGGGTGGACGCGCTGAACTGCTTGTAGGTGTTCACCCACACGGTCCCGGCATCGATCGCGTGGGCGACCCGCCAGATCCGCTTGTAGTCCTGCGACCAGATGCCGCATGCCAGCCCGTAGGCCGTGTCGTTCGCGCCAGCAACGAGGTCGTCCTCGGTGTCAAACGGCAGCACGACCACGACCGGGCCGAAGATCTCCTCTTGGCAGGTCCGCGCCTGGTTGTCCAGGCCGGCCAACACGGTCGGCAGGTAGTAGGCCCCGTCGGCGAACTCGGGGCCGTCCGGCGCGGTGCCGCCGCACAGTACGCGGGCACCCTCGCTGCGGGCGAGGTCGACGTAGCGGGCGACCCGGTCACGGTGGGCCGTACTGACCAGCGGGGCCACCTGCGTGGTGGGATCGGTGCCCGGCCCCACGCGCAGCCGTCGGGTGCGGGCGACGAGTTGGGCGACGAATCCGTCGTAGACCGGTCGCTGGACGAACAGTCGTGACCCTGCGATGCAACTTTGCCCACTGGAGGAGAAGATTCCGAACATCACCCCGGCGAGCGCGTGCTCGATGTCGGCATCGGCGAAGACGATCGTCGGGGACTTGCCGCCCAGTTCGAGGGTCACCGGCATGATCTTGTCCGCGGCGATCCGGCCGATGGCGCGTCCGGTCGCCGTCCCGCCGGTGAACGAGACCTTCCCGACCAACGGGTGTCGCACGATCGACTCGCCGATAACCGAACCGCGGCCGGGCAGCACCGACAGCAATCCGGGGGGCAGGCCGGCCTCTTCGACCAGTCGGCCCAGCGCCAGCGCGATCAGGGGGGTCCACTCGGCCGGCTTCAGAATCACCGCGTTCCCGGCCGCGAGGGCCGGAGCGAGCTTCTGAGCCTCGCTGGCGATCGGCGAGTTCCACGGGGTGATGGCACCGACGACACCGATCGGTTCGTGTGCGGTCATGGTCAGGTACGCCCCGCGCGAGGGTGTGACCGCCTCCTCGAGTGTCTCGAGCGCGGCCGCAACATAGCGAAACGTGCCTGCCGCGCTGGACACCAGCGCCCGAGTCTCGGCGAGTGTTTTGCCGGTGTTCGCAGTCTGCAAAGCCGCCAGGCTGTCGGCGTCACGGTCGATGAGCGCAGCGACGCGCGTCAGGTAGCGCGCGCGCTCGTGTGGCAACAGACCGCGCCATCCCGCGTCGTGCGCTGCGGCGATGCCGCGGCGAACCGCCTCGTCCACCTGCTCGACGCTGGCGGCGTGGATCGTGCCCAGCGCTCGGCCGGTCGCCGGGTCCGTCGGGGTCAGCACCTCGCCGCGCCCGGGCTTCCACTCGCCACCGAGCAGTACCTCGTCGGCCGGCAGCGGCGGCGCGGGCGTCAGAATCGCCGTCACGGGCTGGTCACCTCCGCCACAGTGCCAAAAGGTTTAGCACTAAGAAGATAAGCGCAGAGACTTCGGGGGCGCAAGCCCTCTGGTGTCGGTCAGGGTGACCGGTTCGCCTCGTGCTGAACCAGCGACGACTCGACCTTCCCCAGCAATTTGACTAGCGTTTGCCGTTCGCGCGGCGTCAGGCCTGCGAGCAGTTCGTGCTCCATCTCCAGATGAGCCTCGATGGCGCGGTCGATCACGGCACGGCCCTCGTCGGTGAGTTCGGCGTAGACCACCCGCCGGTCGTTGTCGTCGCGCACTCGGCGGATCAGCCCGGCCGCCTCCAGGCCGTCCATACGGAAGGTGACGCCACCGGTACTGATCATCGACGACTGCGCCAGACTGGTGGCGGTCTTGCGGTGCGGAGCGCCCGACCGGCGCAGGTTCGCGAGCATGTCGAACGCCGCATGGGTCAGCCCGAGTGGCTCGTGGACGGACGCCTGCGCCTTGCGCTGGAGCATGAAGATGCGGGCGATGCGGCCGTACACCGCCATCGGTGCGGGGTCCAGGTCCGGCCGCTCCCGCAGCCACTGTTCCGTGGCCTGCTCGATCGGGTCGCCCCCGTCATCGGGCCCTCGGCCCGCCCTGCCAATAGCCGTTGCCGAACTCATCGCGCTCCTCCTCGCGCCAGGTCGATCGAGATCGAATGATAGCGGAGACGCTCGCGACTCGAAACTCTTAGCGCTGAGATTCTCGAAGATTCCGCAAATTTCACAGAACCCCTTGACTCTGAGTGTCTTAGGACTAAAGTTCCGTGCAAGTCAGGTCAGACGCCCCTGGAGGTTCTAGTCGATGACGGAGCCGATCGCCCGCCTCCGCAGTCTCCGTTCGGTGCAGTTGCGCACCGTCGAGCTGGCGAACTCGGTGGACTTCTACACCGAGGTGTGGGGACTGCGCGTCGTGGAGCGGGAGGCTGACGCGGCCTGGCTGCGCGGCACGGGGGAGAATCATCATGTCCTCTCGCTCGTCGACGCGCCACAGAACGGTCTCGGTTGCCTGTCGTTCGCCGTGGCGACGCCGACCGAGGTGGACGTCGCTGCCCGCAATCTTGAGGCTCGTGGCATTCCGCTGCTCGAGGGCCCGGGCCGCAGTGGCCGCCCGGGCGCCGGCTACGGGCTGCGGTTCTGCGACCCGGAGGGCCGCACGGTCGAGGTCATCGCTGAGATGCACGCGGTGGCGCCGCTGACCCTGGACGAGTCCTCTCCGATCGGCGTCACGCACGTCGTGCTCAACACCGCTGACATCGACGCGGCCGCCCGGTTCTACTGCGAAGTGCTGGGGTTGCGGGTCAGCGACTGGTCCGAGCATCAGATGGCCTTCCTGCGGTGCAATAGCTATCACCACTGCATCGCGTTCAACCAGGCCGAGTGGGCCTCGTTGAACCACGTCGCGTACGAGATGCCGTCGGTGGATCACTTCATGCGCGGCATCGGCCGGCTGCGCCATTACGGTCGGACCCCGCTGTGGGGTCCGGGGCGGCACGGGCCGGGCAACAATACGTTCAGCTACTTCGCCGACCCGGCGCGGCTGGTGTGTGAATACACCTCGGACGTCGCGCAGATCGTCGAGGCGGACTGGCTGCCGCGGGTCTGGCGGCGCGTCCCCGAACTCGCCGACCTCTGGGGCACCGCCGGTCCGCCGTCGGGCGAGGCGCGCGCCTGCATGGCGGGCTACGCCGACCCCGGCGCCTTCGCCGACCAGCCCCACCTGGCCGAGCTACACCGCACCCTCGCGGGCGAGCCCCACTGATGGCTGCGGTCCACTACGTCGAACAGGGCGAGGGCCCCACGCTGCTGTGCCTGCACGGCATCGGCTCGTCGAGCGGCAGTTTCGCGCGACAGCTCGACGGGCTCGCCGACGCGCATCGCGTCGTCGCATGGGACGCCCCCGGCTACGGAAAGTCCGCTGACCCGGAGATGGCCCCCGGGTTGCCCGGCTACGCGGACGCCGTGGTCGGTCTCATCGCGACGCTCGGCGGCGAGCGGGTGCACCTGCTCGGGGTCTCGTGGGGGGGCGTCCTGGCCTGCCAGGTCGCGCTGGACCACCCCGAGTTGCTGCGCAGCCTGATTCTCGTCGACGCGAGTGTCGGCTCGGGCCGCACGCCCGCGAGCGCCGCCGCGATGCGTGCGCGCCCCGGCGATCTCGCCGCGCAGGGTCCGGAGGCATACGCCCGCGAGCGCGCGCCGCGGCTGCTTTCATCCGCTGCCGATGCGGACCTGGTCGGCGAGGTGAACGCCACCATGGCGCACTCCCTGCGGCTGCCCGGCTACCGCTACGCGGCCGAGGCGATGGCCGCCACCGACCTCACCGGCCGGCTCGCGCAGATCGCCGTCCCGACGCTCGTGCTCTGCGGCGACGAGGACACCGTTACCGGCCCCGAGCAGAGTTGGGTGCTGGCCAGCGGCATCCGTGACGCCGTATACGTCTCGGTCCGGGGCGCCGGGCACCAGGCGAACATCGAACGCCCTGAGGCGATCAATGCCTGGGTCGCCTCCTTCATCCAGATCATCGAGCGCCTCTACCGCTGAGGCGATACCAGACCCCCAAGGAAGGGAACGCCCATGACCAGCCAGGTCCAGACGACCGTCGAGCCGGAGTACGAGAACGCCCCGGATCTCGCCGCATACGCCGACACCCTGATCGCCACCCGCGAGAGTCGCCAGCCCGATTGGGACACTCTTGCGTTCCAGACCAAGGCTGGCCCGCAGTTCGCCCGCGCGCAGATCCGCTACGTCGGCTCCGGCGCGACCGGGAACCACGAGGACGACGCCCGCATCATCCCGTCGCGCGGCTTCACCTTCTCGAACATGCTGCTGCCGCCGGGAGCCGAAGGCCCGGAGCACACCCACCACGACGCCGAGGAGGGGTTCTTCGTTCTCGAGGGCCAGGTCGAATTCGGGATCCACCGGGGCAGCGAGGTCGCCAGGCGCACCCTGGGTTACCGCGACATGATCGTGGTGCCCGCAGGCGTGCCGCGCAGCGTGAAGAACGTCGGCGACACCGATGCCCTCATCTGCGTCATCATCGGCAGGCAGAAGCCGCAGGTTCCGGTGTACCCGGAGACGTCGGCCGTCCACGGCGTGACGCGGGACTGAGCGTCGTGACGTCCCCGGACCTGACCGGTCGCACCGTCGTCATCACCGGAGCGGGCCGCGGGCTCGGCCTGGCGATGGCGCAGCGCGTCGGCAGGGCCGGGGCCCGCGTCGTGCTGGCCGAACGCGACGCCGAGCGTGGCAAGGCCGCGGAGACCGCCCTACGCGCGGAGGGCTTGTCCGCCGAGTTCGTCACGATGGACGTCGCCGACGAGATGTCGGTGTCCGTTGCGGTCGAACAGGTCGCCACCGCAGGTCCGATTCACGGCCTGATCAACAACGCGGGGCTTGCCGACGGCGTCGGCGGGAAGCTCTTCCAGGAGATCACGGTCGCCGAGTGGGACCGCATCATGGCGGTCAACGCCCGGGGGCCGTGGTTGGTGTCGCGTGCCGTGCTACCACACCTCGTCGACGGCGGGTGAATCGTCAACATCACCTCGGACGCGGCCCTGTACGGCTCGCCGCGGTTGGCCCACTACGTCACCTCCAAGGGCGCACTCGTTGCACTGACCAAGGCGATGGCTCGCGAGCTGGGCGGTCGGGAGATCACCGTCAACGCGGTGGCCCCGGGTCTCACGGTCGGGCCGTCCGCGGAGAACATCCCGGCCACCCGACACGAGCTGTACCGCACCAACCGCGTCATTGCCCGTGAGCAGCGACCCGACGACGTCACCGGCATCGTCGCCTTCCTGCTCGGCTCCGAATCGTCCTATCTCACCGGCCAGCTGATCGTCGTCGACGGCGGCTTCGTCCTGCACTGAGGAAGCGATGGATCTCTTCTTGCGAGACCGGGTCATCCTGGTCACCGGCGGCAGTTCGGGCGTCGGTCTCGCCACGCTGCGCCTGCTCGCCGGCGAGGGAGCGCTGCTGGCCACGTGCGCGCGCGACGGCGAGCGGCTGCAGAAGGCACTCGCCGACGCCGGCATCGCGGGCGACCGCGTGCTGGCGAGCACGTGCGACGTGCGTATCCCGCAAGAGGTTGCGGCTCTGGTGGCGGCGGTCACCGACCGGTTCGGGCGGTTGGACGGGCTGGTCAACAACGCGGGGCAGTCGCGCATGAAGACACTCGAGCAGACGACCGCGGACGACTGGCGCGACGAGCTGGACCTGAAGTTCGCGGGCGTGCTGAACCCCACGAACGCGTCGCTGCCCTGGCTGCGCCGCTCGGGCGCGGCCGCGATCGTCAACGTCAACGCGATCCTCGCGGTCCAGCCAGAGCCGCGGCTCGCGGCGACGAGCGCAGCCCGCGCCGGTCTGCTGAACCTCTCACGCACCATGGCCGACGCGTACGCCCCGGACGGCATACGCGTGAACTCGGTGTGCCTGGGTCTTGTCGACACCGGACAGTGGCGGCGGCGCTACGAGCGGGCCGGCACGGTCCACGACTACGCCACCTGGCAGCGCGACCTCGCAGCCGACAGGAGAGTGCCGCTCGGGCGGCTAGGGACACCCGAGGAGGTCGCCGCCGTGATCGCATTCCTGCTGTCGGGCCGCGCCTCCTACATCACCGGATCGGCGATCGACGTGGGCGGCGGCGTGGGCCGCGGCATCCACTGACGGCCGGCGAAGGGCTCAGGAGAATCAGCATGCGTTTCCCCACCGGCGGCGACCTCTTGGTGGAGGTGCTGCGCGCGGCGGACGTCGACACCGTCTTCGGCGTCGTCAGCATCCACAACCTGCCGCTCGTGCAGGCTGTCGACGCCGCGCTGCGTTTCGTGCCCGTACGACACGAGGCCGCGGCGGTGAACGCGGCCGACGGCTACGCCCGAGCCCGCCGGGGCCTCGGTTGCGCACTCACCAGCACCGGGACCGGAGCCGGCAATGCTGCGGGCTCGCTTATCGAGGCGCTGACAGCCGGCAGCCCGGTGCTGCACGTGACCGGCCAGATCCCCACGACCTACCTGGGACAGGGGCGGGGATTCATCCACGAAACCAGAGATCAGAGCGGGATGCTCGCCGCGGTCTCGGCGCAGACACTGATCATCGACGCCGCGGCCGACGCGCCTGCCACCTTGCAGTCCGCCGTCGACCGTGCACTCGCCGCCCCGACGGGACCGGTGAGTGTCGAGTGGCCGATCGACCTGCAGTACGCGTCGGTCGATGGGGAACTCCCGGCGCGACGTCCGGCGGCGCCTGTGCGCCCGGACGACGTGACCATGAAGGAGGCGGCCGCGCTGCTCGCGAGTGCTCGCCGCCCCGTCATCTGGGCCGGCGGTGGGGCCGCCGACGCCGGCGACGTGCTGCAGACGCTGGTCGATCGGCTCGGCGCGCCGCTGCTCACGAGCAACGCCGGCCGCGGCGCCGTCGACGAGGACCACGAACTGTGCATCGGCAACTACGCCGCCATGCCCGCCGTCCAGGCCATGCTGGACGACGCCGACGTGCTGCTCAGCGTCGGCACCCACTTCCGCTCGAACGAGACCCGCAGTTACAAGGTGCGGGTGCCGACGACGCACATCCAGATCGATGTCGACACCGCAGCCGTCGGTCGGGTCTACCCGGCCAAGCTCGCCTTGGTGGGGGACGCCGCGGACGTGCTTCACGCGCTGTCAGCGCGGATCGGCCAGTGTGGCGCGGAAGCCGGTTGGCGGGAGCGTGCCGTCGCGACCCGCGCGCTGGTGCGGGCCGACCAGCGGGCAGATATCGGCGTCCAGGCACGGTTCTGCGACGCGATCGTCGACGCGCTGCCGCACACCGGCGTGATCGCCCGTGACGTCACCATTGCATCCAGCAGCTGGGGCAACCGGTTGCTGCCCATCCACAGCCCACGCAGCAACATCTTCGCGCGCGGTGGCGGGATCGGTCAGGGCCTCGCGATGGGTATCGGAGCCGCACTGGGTCGACCGGACACCCCCGTGGTCGTCATGGCAGGCGATGGCGGCCTCGCGGTCCACCTCGGCGAACTGCTGACGCTGTGCCAGGAGCGGCCGAACCTGACCCTTCTCGTGTTCAACGATCGCGGGTACGGCGTGCTGCGCAACCTGCAGGATGCGCAGCACGCCCCGCGCGCCGGGGTAGACCTGCACACGCCCGACTTCGCGGGGTTGGCACGGGCTATCGGCCTGCGCTACGCGGCGATCGTCGACCCGGACGACGCGGGAGCGGTCCTCGCGGATGCGGTCGCCGCCGCCGGCCCGACGCTCGTCGAGATCGATCTCCTCGCCGTGGAGCCGATGCCGCACGCCTTCGTCCCCCCTGTTGAGGTGCGGTCGTGACAGCACACAGCGAGTCGGGCCGTGAGGTGCTCGTGCGCCGGATGACCTGGGAAGCGGACGGGGTTCTGTCGCTGGTGCTGGTCGATCCGGAGGGCAAGCCACTGCCGGATTGGCATCCGGGCGCACACGTGGATCTGTGCCTGCCGAGCGGTGTGATCCGCCAGTACTCGCTGTGCGGCGACCCCGACGACCCGACCTACTACCGGGTGGCGGTACTGCAGGAGCAGAGCAGCCGTGGTGGCTCGGATTTCGTGCACCGGCAGGTGCGGCCCGGCCAGCGGCTCCAGGTGCGCGGCCCGCGCAACAACTTCGCCTTCCATGCGAGTGATCGGTACCTGTTCGTCGCCGGTGGCATCGGCATCACGCCGCTGCTGCCGATGGTGGCGGCCGCGGCACGTAGCCGGGCCGAGTGGCGGCTCCTGTACGGCGGCCGGCACCGCGCCTCCATGGCGTTCCTCGACGAACTCGCCGGTTATGGCGGAAGTGTGGTGGTGAGCCCGCAGGACGAGGCCGGGCTGATGGACCTCGACGGCTGGCTCGCACGGCCGCAGCCGGGAGTTCAGGTGTACTGCTGCGGGCCCGAACCACTGCTGGCCGCGGTCGAGAATCTCTGTCGATCCTGGCCCGACGGCACGTTGCAGGTGGAACGGTTCGCGCCCAGAGCCGGCAACGAGTACGCGATCGAGTCCGAACGCGACTTCGATGTCGTCTGCTCCCAGTCGGGGGCCCGGGTCAAGGTGCGCCCCGGCTGCTCGATCCTCGAGTCACTGCGGAACGCCGGCCTCGACCTGCCCAGTTCCTGCGAGGAGGGCATCTGCGGCACCTGCGAGACAGCCGTGCTGGAGGGCTCGGTCGACCACCGCGACTCGATTCTCAGCGACGCCGAACGCGCGGCCAACGACACGATGATGATCTGCGTCTCTCGCGCACAGTCCCCCGTCCTGGTTCTGGACCTCTGAGTAGGCAAGGAGACAACCTGATGAGCTGGAACTACCTCGAGCCGCACCAATCGCGGCAGGGCCCGCCGTCGCCGTACGAGGTGAAACTCGCCGGCGCGATCGAGGAGGCTTTCGGCCGCGGCAGCCACGCCCTTCCGGAACTGCTGGCGGAACTGAAGGCCGACGGCCTGGTGGCCTCGGACGGTCGCCCGTTCACGGAGGCGTCCTTCACCACCGAGATGCACCGGCTGGGGGCCTGACATGGGCATGGTCAAGAAGCAACTCACGGCCGAGGACCTCGCTGCGACCGGCCTGCGGAATCGGTGGTACGGCGTGTGCCCGTCATCGTTCGTCGCGCCGGGCGCGTTGCGCAGGGTCACGCGCCTGGGCGAGGACTGGATCTTGTTCCGCGAGCCAGACGGCCGTCTGCACATGCTGGAGGACCGCTGCCCGCACCGCGGCGCACCGCTGTCGCAGGGCGTGCACCTCGGGGACCGGATCCAGTGCGCCTACCACGGAGTGCAGGTCAACGGGGAGGGCACGGTCGTATCGGTTCCTGGCATGCCCGGCTGCAACCTCGAAGGAAAGACACTCGTGCCGAGCCTGCCGCTGCGTGAGGTCGCCGGTGCGGTGCTCGCGTACTTCGGCGACGACGACCATCCGGCACCGTGCGAGCTGACGTTGCCCGACACGCTCTCCGATGACGAGTATTCCCACTTCCTCGCGTACGCCGAGTGGAACTGCCCGTGGCGCTTCGCCGTGGAGAACGTCCTCGACCCGATGCACGGCACGTTCCTGCACCGCGAGTCACACACCATGTATGCCGGGGACACCGCCGCACAGTTCCGGATCCGCGAGACGGACACCGGGTTCTTCTTCGAGAAGACGACGCAGCAGGGCGTCAACTTCGACTGGGTGGAGTACGCCCACACCGGCATCGACTGGCTGCGGCTGGAGATTCCGTACCCACCGACGGCAGGCCCCGGCGGCCCGTTCGGCATCGTCGGGCTTGTCACGCCGCTGACGTCTGAACGGTGCGCCGTGTTCTTCTGGCGGTACCGCAAGGTCGCCGGCTGGCAGCGGGACGTCTGGCGATTCCTCTACAAGACGAAGATCGAGGAGCGTCACTGGAACGTCCTGGAGCAGGACCGCCGCATGCTCGAGGCGATGGCTCCTGACGCCGACCAGGCCGAGAACCTCTACCAGCACGACCTCGGCGTCGTGCGCATCCGCCGGCTCCTGCGGCAGCAGGCCCACAAGCAGAGCGCGCGGGTAGCAGCACCGTGAGTCCGACGACCCTACGCACCCGAGAAGGGACCGCCGAGATGGTCTCGACACAGCAGGACAGCGCCGCTCATCCGGTGCACAGCGACGCCCGTGACGCGATCGTGATCGACGGCGTCAGCAAGGTGTTCCGGCCACGCAGGGGCGGCACCGTCACAGCCCTGGAGAACATGTCGCTGACGATCGCGGAGGGCGAGATCGTCTCCCTCATCGGCCCCAGCGGGTGCGGCAAGAGCACGTTGCTCATGCTCGTCGCCGGACTGGACACCCCCACTGCGGGCACCGTCACCGTACGGGACGCCCAGGTAAACAAACCCAACCCGGACGTCGGGGTCGTCTTCCAAAAGGACCTGCTCTTCGACTGGCGCACGGTCATCGAGAATGTGCTCACCCCCTTCGTGATGCGCGGCCAGAGCCCGAAGCAGCACGTCCGCAGGGCGCGGGACCTGCTGGCCCAGGTCGGCCTGGCCGGATTCGAGGACCGCCGACCGTACGAACTGTCCGGTGGCATGCGCCAGCGCGTGGCGCTGTGCCGGGGACTGATCCAAGATCCCGACGTGCTGCTGCTCGACGAGCCGTTCGCCGCCCTCGACGCGCTGACTCGCGAACAGATGCAACTGGACCTGCAGAAGCTCGTCGTCGGTAGCCGCAAGACAGGTGTGCTCGTCACGCACGACATCGCCGAGGCGGTCTTCTTGTCCGATCGCATCGCCGTGATGAGCGCGCGGCCCAGCCGCATCGTCGAGATCATCGACGTCGACCTGCCCCGGCCGCGGACCGCCGAGGTGCGCGAGAGCCCCGAGTTCGCCACGACCCACGCCCGCGTGCACAGCCTCTTCAAGAAACTGGGAGTCCTCCATGGCTGACACCGCCATCTTGACGCCCGCACCGGCGAGTCGACCGCCGGCCACCACCAAGGTCAAGGGGCTACCGCGCGTGCGCGTCGGTGGCCGGGCGGGATGGACCGTGATCGCGATGATCGTCCTGATCGCGGTCTGGGCTGCGGCGGTCGCACTGTTCAGCCCGAAGAGCTACATCCTGCCGTCCCCCTGGACCGTCGGTAAGCGCCTGTGGACCAGCCGGGAGCAACTCATTCGCAACGGCGGCCCGACGATCAAGGAGATCCTCGAGGGTTACGTGATCGGCGTGCTCATCGCCGTTCCGCTCGGCATGGTGATCGTGGCGAGCAAGTGGCTCAACCGGTTGTTGTACCCGTTGCTCATCGCGTTCAACAGCATCCCGAAGGTCGCGCTGGCGCCGCTGTTCGTCGTCTGGTGGGGCTACGGCGAGACGCCTCGTATCGTCATCACCTTCTCGATCGCGTTCTTCCCGGTGCTCGTCAACACCGTTACCGGACTCGGCGGTGTCGACCCTGAGATGGTGCGTCTGGCCCGCTCCATGGGTGCGCCGAAGCGACGGGTCTTCGTCCGGGTGCGACTGCCACAGGCGCTGCCCAGCATCTTCGCCGGTATGAAGGTCGCGACCAGCCTCGCCGTCATCGGGGGAATCATCGGCGAGTTCGTAGCCTCCGACAAGGGCTGGGGTTACCTGCTGATCCAGGCTCAGGGCCAGCTGGACACCAGCTTGATCTTCGCGATCATCGTGCTGCTCGCCGTCTTCGCCACCATCCTCTACTACGTCGTCGAGTTCATCGAACGACTCACGATTCCCTGGCACTCCTCACAACGGCAGAACTGACCCCACTCCACGAAAGGACCCCGTCATGGGCCCCCGTTCCACTCTTCGTCGTGCAGCCGCCGCCATCGCACTGCTCTCGGCCGCAGCGCTGACCGCGACAGCATGCAGCAGTTCCGGAGGCGCTTCCCCGAGTTCTTCCGAACAGCCGGTCTCCCTTCGGCTCGACTTCATCCACACGGGCAAGGACGCCATATGGACGTACGGCATCGAGCAGGGCTACTTCAAGAAGGAGGGGATCAGCCTCAACATCGAGGACGGCAAGGGCTCGGCGACGACGGCGCAGACGGTGTCCAACAACTCGGACAACTTCGGACTCGTTGACGGCGGAACCTGGCTGACGGCCGCGTCGAAGGGCCTCGGCGGCAAGGCGGTCATGAGTGTCTTCGACGGTGGATCCTTCGCGATCCTGTCGCCGAAGAGCGCTCCGATCACCAGCTTCTCGCAGTTGGTAGGGAAGAAGGTGGCCATCACGGCAGGCGACGGGCCGTCGACGTTGCTCCCGGCCGTGCTGGAGAAGGCCGGCGTCGACAAGTCCAAGGTCACCGAGGTGAGCATGCAGCCCGGACCCAAACTGACTGCGCTGGCGACCGGAAGCGTCGATGCCGTCGCTACCACGATCTTGGTGCAGGCGACCCTGCAGGCCAAGGGCACCGCGACCGACGCCCTGATGTACTCGAGCGCCGGCATCAACACGCCAGGCTGGTACCTCGTCGCCTCGCCGGACGAGTTGAACTCTCACAAGGATCTGGTGCAGAAGTTCGTCACCGCCGCGCAGGAGTCGGTCGACGCGACGCTCGCCAATCCCGGTGCCGCGATCGACAGCTTCGTCAAGGCGTACCCCGATTACGACAAGACGCGGGCGCGGAACGAGTTGGATCTGGTCCTGCCACTGGTCAAGACAGACGCGGCCAAGGGGCACCCGACCGGGTGGATCTCCCCGAGCGCGGCGACCGCTGCCCTGGCGTTGCTGAAGCAGTACGGCAACGTGCCCGGCGACAAACCGGCGACGGACTTCGTGACCGATGAGTTCATCAAGTAGGAGGCCATTGGGGGTTGCTGTCTGCGGGGGAGGGGTTGGGGGGCTGTCCGCAGCCCTCGCCCTGAACCGGGCGGGCATCGAGTGTGCCGTGTACGAGCAGGCGTCGCGCTACGGCCGGGTGGGTGCCGACATCAACCTGACTCCGAATGCCGTCCGGGCCTTGGACGGCCTCGGAGTGGGGGATGCCCTTCGCGGCACAGCCGCCCGGCCCACATATCGGATCAGCCGTACGTGGGACACCGGCAGTGAGACGTCACGGCTCGAGATGTCCGACGCCGCAGAACAGCGGTACGGATCGCCCCAATTGACCATGCACCGCGCTGATCTGCTCGAAGCCCTCCATGCAGCGCTGCCGGACGGAATCGTGCGCACCGAGGCGAAGGTCGTCGGTCTCGAGGCGGGGGTCGACGGCAGCCTCCTGCACTTCGGCGACGGCGGGACGCAGCACGCGGGCGTGATCGTCGGCGCCGACGGTATCCACTCCGTCGTCCGGACCGCGTTGTTCGGCCCTGAACATCCGGTGTTCACCGGGGTAGTCGCCTATCGCGCCGTCGTCCCCCGCGAACGACTTGCCGTACCCGATCTGGATGCGTTCACGAAGTGGTGGGGGCCGGACCCGGCGACGCAGATCGTCGCCTTCCCGTTGACACGTGGCACGGAGGTCTTCGTGTTCGCGACCACGCCGATGGACTCGTGGCGGCACGAGTCGTGGACCACACCGGGGGACGTCCTCGAGTTGCGGACGGCCTACGCAACGTTCCACCCGCACGCGCGCGCCCTGCTCGACGCGTGCGACGAAGTGCTCATCTCCGCGTTGTACGTGCGGGACCCGCTCCCGGCCTGGTCGGTCGGCGCGGTCACCCTCCTGGGTGACGCGTGCCACCCGATGATGCCCTTCATGGCCCAGGGCGCCGGGCAGGCGATCGAGGACGCCGTGGTTCTGGCTCGCCATCTCGCGGCCCGTCCGGATGACCCGCCGGCCGCGCTCAAAGGCTACGAGGCGGCCCGGCATGAGCGCACCGCGCGTATCCAGATCGCCTCCAGGGGCAACGAGTGGCTCAAGGACTCCGCCAATGGTGACTGGGTCTACGGCTACGACGCGTGGACAACACCGCTGGCTGCACCGTGAATGGCTCGCCGTTGTGAGAGGACTCGCTCGACCCATGCCTCCCGCTCGCCGCTTCCGGCGCACCCGCCTCGTCCCAGCAGTCGCCCTCGCCGACCTCGCAGCCGCTCTCGGCAGGTGACAGTCCGGCTAGCGGCGCGCGTTCTCGGTACGGGGCGCGGCTGACCGCTGCCGACAGCTTCTTGCGTGTTCTCAAACCGCCGGCGGGAAGCGGGCGCACGTGACCGGACATCGCTGCCGGGTGCGCGACACTGTCGGGCATGACCGACGCAGGCCCGCTCGACGTCCTGATCACGGACGCCAGGCTGCTCGACGGATCGGTGGTGTCGATCGGCATCGCCGGTGACCGGTATGCCTGGATCGGCCCCGCGTCGGGTCGGCCGACTCCCGCGGCGCAGCTGGTGGTCGCGGCCGAAGGTGGCCTGGTGACCGAGTCGTTCGTCAACGCGCATCTTCATCTGGACAAGGTCTTCACGCTGGACGACGCGGGCGAGGGCGCGCTGACCGCGTACACCGGCGGAGCCATGGACGCGGCGCTCGACTCGATCAGGTACGCGTCGGCGATGAAGGCGCACTACGACCTCGACGTCGCGATCCCACGGATCCGGCGCGCGCTCACGGACGCAGTCCGCTTCGGGAACCTGCACATCCAGGCGTTCGTCGACCTGGACGCGGCGGCCGGGATGCGCGGGTTCGAGGCCGTGGCCGCCGTCCGGGAGGAGTTCGCCGACCTTCTCGACGTGCGGATCGTGGCGTTCCCGCAGGACGGCCTCGTCCACGACCCGGACGCGCGGGAACTGTGCGAGCAGGCGGTTGCGCAGGGCGCCGACGTCGTCGGCGGGATCCCGTGGGTGGAGTTCTCGGACGCCGACGCCGACCGGCACGTGCAGTGGGCCTGCGCGCTCGCCGCCCGCACCGGAAAGCGCGTCGCGATGCTGACCGACGACGCCGGGGACGCCTCGTTGCGGACGACCGCGATGCTGGCCGAGGCGATGATCGCTCACGGGTTGACGGGGCGCGGGACGGCCTGCCACGCACGCGCCGTCGGCCGCTACGAGCCGCCCGCCGTGCAGCGGCTGATCGGACTGGCACGACGCGCCGGCCTGAGCTTCGTCTCCGACCCCCACACCGGCCCGCTCCACCTGCCGGTGCGGGAGTTCCTCGACGCCGGGCTGCCGGTCGCGCTCGGCCAGGACGACATCGAGGACGCCTACTACCCGTTCGGCCGGAACAACATGCTCGAAGTGGCATTCCTGGCCGCGCACCTGCTGGACTTCCGCACCGCCGCCGACCAGCGCAGGTTGATCGAGATGGTGACCACCCTGGCCGCGTCCGCGATGGGCCTGACCGGCCACCGCATCGCCGTGGGCAACGCGGCCGACCTGTGTCTGCAGCACGCCGGCCGCGTCGTCGACGTCCTGCGCGATCACGCCGCGCCGCGCCTGGTGATCTCCCGGGGCCGCGTCGTCAGTCCGCATCCGCGCTAGCGCGAACGGACGGCACCGCGTCGCGCCGCTGATGCGGCGGCGCGACGCCGGACGGGCTCAGGCGCCGGGCTTGAAGACCATGTCGACGACGATGCCGACCAGGATCACCGCGGCGGCGTAGTTCAGGGCGAGTGCGATCCGGTCGTTGAGCAGTGCGATCAGTTGCGGGGTGGGTTCTCGCCCCTCGCCGGACAGGTGGACCGCGAGCCGCCGGGCCCGCTTGGCCGGTTGCCCGGCATACCCGCCGACCGCCGCGATGACGATCAGTGCCGCGATGGCGAGGTCGACCCAGGGCGCTCCCCAGCCCCAGTGCCCGAGCGCGACCAGCCACAGGCCGAATCCGGCCGCAAGGGTGGCACCGGCCACGAGCAGCAGCGCGCCGATGCGACTGACGCTCAGTGCCAGGGCTATCTCGGCACAACTGCGTCGCCTGCGGGCGATCTCGAAGCCGACCCCGGCCACCACCGTGCCCGACACCAGGGAGAACGCGCCGAACAGGTGCAGGAACAGGGCCAGGTCGTACAGGCCCGAACTCATCCGCGCTCCTTCACCGAGTGGTTACCGTGCCCTGTCCGACGGATGGGCCGTCGCCCGCCTCGCCGGTTCGGCCGCTGATCCAGCTCAGCACCTCGGCCGCCGTCCAGCCCTGCGGGTAGCGGGCGGCGAGGTGCCGGATCGCCTCCAGGTCGGCGCCGAAGGTCACCAGCGCAGGCTCGCGGTAGCCGTCCCGGCGAGTCTGCCCGAGCCCGACGTCGGCCACCAGGCCGTTGCACAGGCACCGGCTCCCGGCGGCGTCGGCGGCGTCCCCGCCCTTGCGGACGTAGTCGGCGACCGGTTCTGCGCTGCACCGGTAGCGGACCTTACCGCCGGCGTCGAGGAACGGGGTGCGCAGGTAGCTCAGATCGCACTGGCGCGGCCGGGCCCGGTACACCCGCGCGTCGGACAGCGTGCCCTCCAGATCGGCGATCTTGAACGGGAAGCCGGTCGGGGAGGCGTGGGGATCGGTCCGCACGGTCAACCGGCCCGCCCCGATCTCGTCGAGCAGCCGCCGCCGCAACTGCGGGTCCAGCCCGGACTCGGCGGCGAGGGCGAACGCGCTGCCGACCTGCACACCCGATGCCCCCGCGGCGCGCGCCTGGTCGTAGCGCTCGGGCGTGCCGTAGCCGCCGGCGAGCCAGAACGGCAGGCCGACGCCGACCATCGCGGCCGGGTCCGCCACGTCGCGCGGCCCGTAGCGCGGCTCGCCGCCCTGGTCCAGCGTGAGCCGCCCCCGCGGCGGCGCGTTGTGCCCGCCGGCGACCGGCCCCTCGACGACGAAACCCTCCGGCCGGGTCGCGGCGTCGCGTGCCAGGTAGGCGGCCAACGTCGGGTGCGAGACGACCGCCAGGAACCTCGGCCGCCGCAGGGTGCACGACCCGGCGCCGAGCACCTGTGCGGGGTCGACGTGGACCCGGTACTCGTCCCGGCTGCCGGCCACGTCGACCCGCACCCCGGCGCGCCGCCCGGCGGCCAGGTCGGACAGCAGCCGGGGGATCTCCCGCGGGATCCCGGCGCCCATCAGCACGTAGTCCACCCCGGCGAGCAGCGCCCCGAGCGCCGCCGCCGGCGTGGCCATCTGGATCGTCTCGAGGTAGTTGATCCCGACCGCTGCGCCGTGACCCTGCTTGGCCGACCAGACCTCGGCGAAGTTGGCAGCGATCGCGAGTTCCTGACTCGCCGGGCTCTGCGACACGGTGAGCTTGGGCACCGGCCGGTAGGGCCGGCCCGCGCGCCCGCCCGGGCGGAAGTAGCGCTGCACGATCCGGTCGGCGGCGCCCGGGTTCGGGAAGGCCGCCAGCGCCCGGCGCATCGCGCCGTCCGGGTCGCCGTCCTGCAGTCGGCGCGCGAGCACGGTGTCCAGCGCGGTCCCGGAGACGACCCCGAGCCCACCGCCACGCGATACCGCCCGGGCCAACTGCCACCTGGATACGCCGACCCCCATGCCGCCCTGGATGACACGAGGCGGTTCGTCCATGAGCGGCCCTTCCGATCGACGCAGGCGTAACCTACGCAACCGTAGGTTGATGAAGATCGGCGGCCCAGGGACCAACGTCCCTAGACGCGGGCCCGGCCCGCCGTCCGGCGTGATCCGCGACACCATCGGGGTCGGCGGCCGGCGCACCGCGCAGGCTGAGGGCGGTTCGCCCGCCGCCCGCCCGCCCCGCGACGATGGCCCGGTGTCCGGCGTCGCCAACGTGTGGGGGCGCACCCGCGCCGCGTACCGGCGCCGGGCGCCCGGCATCATCGCCGGCGCGGCGGCGCTGCTCGGCCTGCTCGCCCTCATCGACGCGGCGCTACCGCGCACCCGGCTGCGGGTGCACGCGATCACCCGGGTGATCCCCGTCCCGGCGACCACCACGGCGGTCGCCGTCACCGCCGCCGCCGGCCTGCTGCTGCTGCGGATCGCGGCGGGACTGCGGCGGCGCAAGCGGCGCGCCTGGCAGATCGCGGTGGGGGCGAGCGTGGCACTGTTCGCCGCCCACCTCGTCCACGGCGAGCGCCGGCCGGCGCAGATCGTCGCGTCGGTGCTGCTGCTCGCACTGCTCGTCGGGGCCCGCCGCGAGTTCACCGCCAAGCCAGACCCGTACAGCCGGTGGTTCGCGGTCCGGGTGTTCGTGCAGTTCCTGGCGGTCGCCTACGCGTACGGACTGGCCGTGCTGTACCTGTACCCGCACGAACTGGTCGGCCGGCCCGGGTTCGTCGCCCGGCTGCGCGAGGTGACGGCCGCGCTGGTGGGCGTGTCCGGCGGGCTGCAGTTCCGCCACGACCGTGTCGCCGACATCGTGCACGGGACGCTGCTCGGCTTCGGGCTGCTGACGGTCGTGGTCGTCGCGCTGCTCGTGCTGCGGGCACCCGAGCCGATCGCCGTGCTGTCCGGCGAGGACGAGGCACAACTGCGTGCGCTGCTCGAACGACACGGCGCCCGGGACTCGCTCGGCTACTTCGCCCTGCGGCGGGACAAGTCCGTCGTGTGGTCGACGACGGGCAAGGCCGCCGTCACCTACCGGGTGGTCCTCGGCGTCGCGCTGGCCAGCGGCGACCCGATCGGTGACCCGGAGGCCTGGCCGGGGGCGCTCGCCGCCTACCGCGCGCTCAGTGCCGAATACGGCTGGGTGCCCGCCGTCATGGGGTGCAGCGAACTCGGGGCGACGGTGTACCACCGCGAACTCGGGCTGTCGGTGCTGGAACTCGGGGACGAGGCCGTGGTCGCGGCCGACGGGTTCACGCTCGCGGGACGGACCATGCGCGGCGTGCGGCAGGCCTGTGGCCGGGTGGAGCGCGCCGGCTACGAGGTGACGGTGCGCCGCGCGGCCGACGTGGGCGCGGCCGAGTTCGCCGACCTCGTCGCGGCGGCCGACGCGTGGCGGGGGGACGCGGTCGAGCGCGGCTTCTCGATGGCGCTGTCGCGGCTCGGTGATGCGGCCGACCCGGACTGCGTCATCGTGACCGCCACGCAGGACGGGGCGCTGCGCGGGCTGCTGCAGTTCGTCCCGTGGGGCACCGACGGGCTCTCGCTGGAACTGATGCGCCGCGACCGGACCGCCGACAACGGGCTGAACGAGTACATGATCGCCACGCTGATCGGGCGCTGCGCCGACCTCGGGATGAGCCGGGTGTCGCTGAACTTCGCCGTGTTCCGGGACGCGATCGAACGGGGGGAGCGGATCGGCACCGGGCCGGTGCTGCGCGCCTGGCGGGGGCTGCTGTTGTTCGCGTCCCGGTGGTGGCAGATCCAGACGCTGTACCGGTTCAACGTCAAGTTCCGGCCGGAGTGGGCGCCGCGGTTCATCTGCTTCCCGTCCCCGCGCTACCTGCCCCGGGTCGCGCTCGCGGCGCTGGAGGCCGAGGCGTTCCTGACCCGGCCGCACCGGCTCAAGCGCCTGCTCGGCCGGCCGTAGGCCGAGCAGGACTCG